>JAFNZJ010000023.1 GCA_017382915.1 Clostridia bacterium
AAAGGATTATAAATTTGGTTTTCTGCGTGGCTTGATACAATATATTCACTTAAAACCGAAAGTATTTTATGCTTAAATGAATCTCTTTTAAGAACCGGACCAATTTTAGCAACCCTTTCAAAATCGGGCGAAGCAGCATCAATAACAAATCTTGCATCAATTTGTTTTTGGTTTTGCGCTAAATAGGTACATAGCGCTTCGCCGTTATCGCCGGCAACGGTTGCCCTGTCAGATATAAGCCAAAGCGGTTTTCTTTTAAAGAATTTATATACAAACAAAAGCTCTCTGAGCACGGCAGCGCCTATACCGTTAAGGCCGTCACGCTTTGCGATTTGTAAAAAGACTTTAAGCTCCCTACCGACTGCCCTTATAAGATTGTTTTTTCTTATAATGATGCTATCACTATGATAGGTGATAATTTTTTTATCGGTTATAAAGTAACTTCTGTTGTACTTTGTGCTAAGTGGCGCAAAATTGCTAAACTGGAATTTTTTAAAAGCAACATCATAACCGTTTATATTAGCGCAAACCTTAATTGTATTTATCTTTTTAGGGTTTAACTTTATCTTAACAGAAAAGCCTTTTTTTACAACTGCCTCATGCCCTAATATAAAGCTGCTTGGTCTATCAAATACCGCATCAACATCTACCCTTTTGTCATTTGCGAGGATATAAATATCGGCGTTTTTATAATCAATATTATAAAGTCCAACATAACCCGAAAGCTCTAAAACATTATCCTTTATCTCTGCAAACTCTACAAATGTTGGGGTATATTCGATTGCAAACCTAACTTCATCAGAAAACGCATAATAAAGTTTATCATCAAAAACAATGTCGGGCAATCTGTTATACTTATTTGCAAAGGTAAATATTTTATGTTCTTTAAAAACATTTTTTTGTGCCGAGATTATTTCATCATCAAAATAACTTATAGAATTTTTAAGTTCATTAAAATATTCAATTTTTTCTTGTTCGGTTAAAACACCCTCGGGTATTTCTTGGCGTTTTAGGCGCCACTGAATATCATACATAAGGGTATACTGAATAAACTTTGGAACCTTGCCGCACTTTTCTAATGCGTAATCAAGTGTTTCGTGTTGAAAATACTTCATATAAGGCAGGTACCAAGCCGGACTGGAATAAGAACGCTGTATTGCAGACTCTTCACCTGCTGTGCGGCGGCGGTACATATATGCCGCCTTGGGCACAACACCCATAGTTTGCTTTTCAAGAAGAATGCGCTGAATCAGTTTAGCATCCTCAGCATAGGCAAGGCGGTAATCAAACCGTAGTTGCTTAATTTGTTCATTTTTAAAAAATGCACTGGACATTGAAAGCTGTATAAAGGACCATTCTTCATTAAGGTCGACTACACGACTTTTACCCTTAAACTTATAGTTTAGCGGATGTTCACCCACCATACCATCAAAAAACTTTAAAGGAATTGTTACGATATCGGTTTTGGTGCTATGCTTTTCAAAAAACTTCCAAACTAGGCTTAATGTGTTGGGTGTAAGTTTATCATCGCTGTCAAAGAAGTTTATATACTTACCCTCAGCAAGTTCAATGCCCATATTCCTAGCCGATGAAACGCCGCCGTTTTCTTTATGAACAACCACGATATTCTCAGGGTATTTAGCAGCAAATTCATCACAAATTTTACCGCTGTCATCGGGCGAACCATCATCGATTAATATAAGTTGAACATTACCAAATCCTATATCCTGAGCGATAATGCTTTCAATGGCTTCGGCCAAAAACTGCTCAACCTTATATACGGCAGTAATTATTGAAAATTTATATTTATAACTATTCAAAAAATCACCTTAATTTTTAATAAACCTATATTTTAAACATCATGAATAAAATTACGACATAAACTCATTATACTTTGGTAAAACCTCTTCTGTGGTGCCAAGCATTTTCATTTCGCCATCATGAATCCATAAAATATTATCACAAAGGCTTTTTAAGGTATCAGAATTGTGGGATACTATAATAACTGTGCGGTCCTTATTATCGATAAGACTTTTCATTTTATCAAAGCTTTTCTTTCTAAACTTGGCATCGCCAACCGAAAGCACCTCATCAATGAGCATAATTTCGGTTTCAAGTATAGCTGTTATTGAAAAAGCAAGCTTTGAATACATACCGCTTGAATAGGTTTTTACAGGGCGGTCAATAAACTTGCCCAGCTCTGAAAACTCAATAATTTCATCTAATTTTTCATCAATTTGTGCCTTATCAAAGCCTAAAAGCATACCCGAAAGGTAAATGTTTTCACGGCCTGTTAGTGCAGTTTGAAAGCCAACACCAATTGAAAGCAGTGAAATGCTGTGACCGTGCAGGTCAATTGAGCCCTCATCAGGTGAAAATATACCCGCAATGGCACGAAGCAGGGTTGACTTGCCACTGCCGTTACGACCAACTATGCCTAAAATTTTGCCCTTTTCAACCTCAAAGGATACGCCCTTAACGGCCTCAAAATACTCTGTCTTTTGAAACCTTTTAGGGTTCATAATCGCCTTTAAAAGGGACATTTTATTAAGCATTCTATACTGAATTTTTACATCTTTTACTGAAATTGCAGATTCTGCCATTTTAAAAATCCCCCTTACTTAAATAATTTTAACGTAACTGTTTTCATATTTATATATTATTTTAACACCTACAACAGATATTAAAAGGCAAACCACCATCCATATTCCAAGTGCCAAAAAGTGCGGTTGACCACCATAAAGTAATGTATTGCGTATGTCGGTCATAATAAGGGCTACGGGGTTGCCATAGGTAAGTAAATCACAAATGGTTGGGTATTTGTGTGCCAAGCGGTCGGTTAAATCGTAAAATACGCCTGAGAGGTAAAATACCAACTGCAAACCAACCGTAACTATGTTAAGCAAATCTTCAACAAATACACCAAAATGCATTATTATTGTGCTAAAGGCAAAGGCAACTAACCCAAGCATTAAAAGCAGGGGCAAAAGCCATAGCATTGTCCAGGAAAGGGGCACCTGATAAATAATCATAAATACTGCGGTTATTACAAATGAAACCAGCATTTTAAAACCATTGGTGCCTATTTTTTCAAAAACAAACATATATTTTGGTATATAAACCTTGGTAACTATTGCCTTTTTGTTTGAAACCAGCTTAACACTATTGCGCACAACGCGGTTAAAAAACTGCCAACAGTTAAGACCAATAAAAACAAAAACCATAAAATAAGGCTTTGAGCTTGCACCGAATATTACACCGGCAACAAAGGCGTAAACCAACATATAAAGCAGTGGGTCAAGTATCCACCACAGCCAGCTTAAAAATGAACCTGCAACCTCACTTTTTAGTTCGGCTTTAACATTATAAGTGGAATAGTTCCAAAACCTTTTTACATCAGCATTAAATCTTTTCATAAACTAAATTTCACATCCCTATTTTTTATTAGTTTACATACATCGTTATTATATCACCTATAGTTATTTTTTTCAAGTATTGTTTATAGATATAGCACCGAAAAGGCGCAGAGCAATAAAACTCTGCGCCTTTTGAGTTAGTTTTTAAGGCTTTGAATAGGTGCGGGAATTCTGCCGCCCCTTGAAATAAACTTAAGCGGGGATGCGGTATTGACCTTCATAACGGGGCCGCTACCAAGCAGACCGCCAAACTCAAGCTCATCCCCCACCTTTTTACCAATAGCGGGAATAACGCGTACTGCGGTGGTTTTGGAGTTGATTAGTCCAATTGCCGCCTCATCGGCGATAATTGCTGAAATAACCTCCGCAGGGGTGTCGCCCGGAATGTTAATCATATCAAGACCAACCGAGCAAACCGCCGTCATAGCCTCTAGCTTTTCAATTGTAAGGGTGCCTGCCCTTGCGGCATCAATCATACCGGCATCCTCAGTAACGGGGATAAATGCGCCCGAAAGACCGCCAACATGTGACGATGCCATAACGCCACCCTTTTTAACGGCATCATTAAGCAGGGCAAGTGCGGCGGTGGTACCGCAAGCGCCACATTGTTCAAGTCCCATCTCTTCCAAAATATGGGCAACCGAATCACCAACCGCAGGGGTGGGTGCCAGTGATAAATCTACAATGCCAAAGGGCACGCCAAGCTGAATTGAAGCCTCTTTAGCCACCAACTGACCAACACGGGTAATTTTAAATGCGGTGCGCTTAACCAAATCGGCAACACCTGTAAGGTCCATATCGCCCGCCTTTTCTAAAGCGGCGCGTACAACACCGGGACCCGATACGCCAACATTTATAACACAATCAGGCTCACCAACACCGTGAAAGGCGCCTGCCATAAAGGGGTTGTCCTCCGGTGCGTTGCAAAATACTACCAGCTTTGCGGCGCCTATACAGTTGCGGTCTGCAGTAAGCTCAGCAGTTTGGCGTACAATTTTACCCATCATTTTAACGGCATCCATATTTATACCCGCCTTGGTGGAGCCAATATTAACCGATGAACAAACATGGTCGGTAATACTAAGTGCTTCGGGTATGCTTTCAATAAGGGCATAGTCACCTGCGGCAAAGCCCTTGCCAACCAGTGCTGAATAACCGCCAATAAAGTTAACACCAAGTGTTTTTGCCGCCCTTTCAAGGGTTAAAGCAAATTTAACAATATTTGAGGTTTGGCAGGCCGATGCCAGCATAGCAATTGGGGTAACCGAAATGCGCTTATTTATAATGGGAATACCGTATTTCTTTTCAATTTTTTCACAAACGGGGATAAGGTCGGCTGCAGAGGTGGTTATTTTGCGGTAAACCTTTTCGCAGGCCTTATCAATATCATTATCAATACAGTCAAGCAAGGATATACCCATAGTAACGGTGCGTATATCTAAATGCTCTTCCTCAATCATTTTAATGGTTTCTAATATATCGTGAGTGTTATACATAAAAATTACACCTCAATTAAATATTGTGCATTGAATTAAAAATATCTTCATGCATAACATGGATTGACATACCCATATTTTGACCTAAAGCCTTCATTTCATCGGCAAAGGTGCCAAAATCACCCTTAAGGGATGAAATATCACAAATCATTATCATACAAAACATATCTGATAAAACAGACTGTGAAACCTCCATAATATTTACATTAAATTCGGCGCAGCCGGCAGAAACCTTTGCCAAAATGCCAACCGAATCTTTACCTACTACTGTTAATACTGCTTTCATTTAAAAGCCCCCCTAAAATATTAGTGTTATTATTTTAACACATAGCGCCAAAAAAGTAAAGGTGCTAAACTTTTAAAAATACCCTTTAAAAAAGGCAAATTATGTGTTAAAATGTATATATCTTAAGATGAAAGGGTGACAAAGGTATGCTAAAATTTGAAGTGGGCAAAAATGATGCAGGTATGCGTATGGATAAGCTGCTTCAAAAGCTTATGCCTACCCTACCCAAATCACTGATGTACAAATATATTCGTATGAAAAAAATTAAGCTTAACGGCAAACGCACCGACATTGCCTATAAGCCACTGGTCGGTGATATTATTGAGGCTTATATTTCTGATGAGTTTGCCAAAAAGAATGAGCCTAAATACGATTTTTTAACGGCAAGTGATAAGCTGGACATAGTTTATGAGGATGAAAACATTTTACTGGTGGATAAAAAGCAGGGTGTTTTGGTGCATCCCGATAAAAACGAATACCGCGACACCCTTATTTCACGAATATGCCACTACCTTTATAAAAAGGGTGAATATGACCCCGCAAGCGAAAACAGTTTTACCCCCGCCCTTGCCAACCGAATTGACCGCAACACAGGTGGCATAGTTATTGCGGCAAAAAATGCGGCGGCACTTAAAATTCTTTGCGATAAAATTAAATATCGTGAGCTTGATAAGCGCTATTTAGCGGTGGTACACGGCATTTTAAAACAAAAGCAGGCACTGCTTGAGGGGTATCTTTATAAAAATGAAGATAAAAATCAGGTGTATTTGCAAAACCGCAAAACCGATGATAATAAAACCGTTAAAACCAAGTATAAGGTGCTTAAAGAGGATGGTCGCCTATCACTGATTGAGGTGGAGCTTATAACCGGTCGCACCCATCAAATAAGGGCACATTTGGCATCTATTGGTCATCCATTGCTTGGCGACGGCAAATACGGTAGACTAAGGGATGATAAAAAACTTGGCTTTAATAAACAGGCGCTTTATTCATATAAACTGACCTTTGATTTTAAAACCGATGCAGGTATTTTAAACTACCTAAACGGCAAAACCTTTAGCGTTGATAATGTTTGGTTTGCCAAGGAATTATTTGATTATGATGTATAACACGGAATAAATCACACAAAAAAGCATTTTTTGGCTTATTTAAAGGAATTTTATGGTTTACTTTTTATAGTGTGATGTGTTATAATTTAGTAAAGGATTTATATAATAAGGAGTTGTAATTTATGGCGATTAAATACATAACAGGCGGCAAGATTGTTCTTCCCGATTCGGTAGTATGCGGAAAGTCCCTTGCGTATGACAGCGATAGCGGAAAAATCGTCGGAATAGTAGATGAAATTCCAAGCGGCGCAGATGTTATTGACGCAAAGGGTAACTTCGTTGCTCCCGGTTTGGTTGATATCCATATTCACGGATACCTGAATGAGGACGCATCCGACGCAAAACCGGAGGGCATCAAAAAGATGGCTTACGGCGTAGCTAAAAACGGTGTTACAGCCTTTCTTCCCACAACAATGACCGTTTCTAAGGATGAAATCATTGCGGCCCTTAATACTGTGCGCTCCCTTAAAGAGGAAAGCAAAAGCTGGGACGGTGCTGAAATCATCGGTGTTCATGCAGAAGGACCTTTTATCAACCCATCAAAAAAAGGTGCCCAAGCCGAAGAAAACATTCTTGTGCCCGATGCCGATTTTATACTTGAAAATTCTGACATCATCACTTCTGTTACCCTTGCCCCCGAAATGGACAAGGACCACCAGTGCATAAAAAAGCTTGCAGCCCAGTCTAATGTGCTTATTTCAATGGGTCACACAGGTGCAAATTATGAGCAGGCTGTTTCAGCAGTTAAGGATGGCGTAGGTCACACCACCCACCTATTTAATGCAATGACACCCCTTGCTCACCGCGACCCCGGTGTTGTAGGTGCAGCACTTGCTACCGATGTTTCGGTTGAGCTTATTTGCGACACCTTCCATATTCATCCCGGTGTATTTTCAATAATTGCAAAGCAAAAGCCCGGTAAGCTTTGTCTGATTACCGACTGCACAAGGGCAGGCGGTATGCCCGATGGTGAGTACGACCTTGGCGGTCAGCCCATATTCCTTAAGGGAATTGAGTGCCGCTTGGCAGACGGTACCATTGCAGGAAGCGTTTTAAAACTCAACAACGCAGTAAAAAATGTTCTTGACCACACCGCTCTTCCCGTGAATGAGGTGTTCAAGATGGCCACACTTAATCCCGCAAACGCTATCCACCAAGGTGACCGCATAGGCTCACTTGAAAAAGGTAAGGATGCGGACATCATTATCACTGATGAAAATATCAATGTTCTTAGAACCATAAAGAAAGGAAGAACTATTTATGAAGCTTAAAACAATTGCCCCCCTTGACCCAGGCTATATGCCAATGGCCCTTGTACTCAAAGATTTTGAGGAAAGAGCAAAAAAAGAAGGCGGAAACAAAATCGTAATCGGTATTGAAAGAAACAAAGGTTATCTTTCTACCTACGAAATGACCGTATTTAATGATGGCACCGGCCACGACGATGAAAACTTCGACGTTGTTGAGCGTGTCGTTAAATCCTTACTTTGGGTACGAGGCGGATATAAAATTATAATCGCCGGCTCTGATGTTATTGGTAACAAAATTAAGGCTGCTTACGATTTTGGCGGACTACGCGAGTTTGACCGTGGATTTATGGCAAGGGTTTATGAGCGCCCCTTTGCGGTTGAGGTGGTATCCCTTGAAAACGCACCCGCCAAAAATGAGGCTGCAGAACCCGTAGGCCGTCACCTGAACGGTTGCCGCATTGGCTTTGATGCAGGCGGAAGTGACCGTAAGGTAAGTGCTGTTATTGATGGCGAGCCGGTATATTCTGAAGAGATTGTTTGGTTCCCCAAGACCAATCCCGACCCTATGTATCATTATGAGGGAATTTTGGATGCTATGAAAACCGCGGCTTCTCATATGCCACGCGTTGATGGTATCGGTGTTTCCTCTGCAGGCGTTTATATTGATAATAAAATTATGATAGCCTCCCTCTTCCTCAAGGTTTCTGATGAAGATTTTGAAAAACACGTTAAAAATATGTACCTTGACTGTGCAAAAGCACTTGGCGATGAGCTTGGTTACGAAATCCCCGTTGAGGTTGCAAACGACGGTGATGTAACCGCCCTTGCAGGCGCTATGTCATTAGATGATAACGGCATACTTGGTATAGCAATGGGCACATCCGAGGCTGGCGGCTATGTTGATATGTCAGGTAACATTACAGGTTGGCTTAATGAACTTGCATTTGTTCCTGTTGACTTTAATAAGGACGCAATGGTTGATGAATGGTCGGGCGACTACGGCTGTGGCGTTAAGTATTTCTCACAAGACAGCGTTATTAAGCTGGCCCCCGCTGCAGGCATTGAGCTTGACCCCGAGCTTAGCCCCGCCGAAAAGCTAAAGGTTGTTCAGGGTCTTATGCTTGAAGGCCACGAAGGCGCTCGTAAGATTTATGAGACCATAGGTGTTTACTTTGGTTACGCAGTTGCTTACTATGCAATGTTCTACGATATTAAGCATGTTCTGCTTCTTGGTCGCGTTTCATCCGGTAAGGGTGGCGACATCGTTTTAGAATTTGCAAAGCAGGCACTTGCAAATGAGTTCCCTGAGCTTGCAAAGCAGATTAGCATTTCTCTTCCCGATGAGAAAAGCCGCCGCGTAGGTCAGTCGGTTGCGGCTGCAAGTCTTCCTAACTAAAAACAAAACCCTCTGGCATTAGGGTTGCTACAAAAAATCCCACCTTTAAAGGTGGGATTTTTTTAGTCTGCTTTATATCGGAACACCGGCATAAATGAAAGTTTAAACAAATTTTTCTTATGCTTTTCATCTATAAGCTTTTTAATGTCGGGGGCGGGCTCAATTCCGCGTCTAATATAATCGTCCAAGGTTTGGTAGGTAAAGCCTAAATTATCCTCATCGGTTTTACCGCAAAGACCATCAATAGGCGGTTTTTCTATAAACTTTTTAGGCAGACCAAGGTAGGCGCCGATTTGCTTTACCTCCTCCACCGTAAAGTCGGACATTGGGCTAAAATCACCTGCGGCATCACCATATCGGGTGGAATAGCCAACCCAGTCCTCTGAAAGGTTGCAGGTGTTACACACCCTGCCGTTTACCGACTGGGCAACGGCATAAACTGTGGCCATACGAATTCTAGCCGGCAGGTTAAATTTGGTTTGGGGTGACACCTCAAAGGAATTGCCAATACCCTCATAAACGCCATCCACCGCCGCCTTAATATTAATGGTATAATTTTTAATGTTTAAAAACTCACAAAGTTCTTTTGAATAATCAATATCAAACTGCTCACCCTGTGGCATTAAAACCCCAATAACACGGTCATTGCCCAGCGCCTTACAGCATAGTGCAGCACAAACCGAGCTGTCCTTACCGCCCGAAATACCCAGTACAGCATTACAGCCTTTACCGTTTTGCTCAAAAAAATCTTTTATCCACTCTACGCATTTTTCGGTAGCATCTTTAACATTAAAATTATACATAAATCATCACCTTGAACTTATTATACAACAAAAGGGCAAAAAAATAAACCCATAGCGGGTTTATTTTTTATTACTATTTAATTCGCTCGGCAACCAGGTCGCCCATTTCACGACAGCCAACCTTTTTGGTGCCTTCTTCATAAATATCGCCTGTGCGGTAGCCGTCATTAAGCACCTCATTAACTGCGGTTTCAATGGCATCGGCTTCCTTTGCCATATTAAATGAATAGCGCAGCATCATAGCGGCGGATAAAATTGTGCCAAGCGGGTTGGCAATATCCATACCTGCTATATCGGGCGCCGAGCCATGAATAGGCTCATACATACCAAGTGTGGTTGATGAAAGGCTGGCAGATGGCATCATACCGATTGAGCCTGTAAGCATACTTGCCTCATCTGACAGAATATCACCAAACATATTTTCAGTAACTATAACATCAAACTGGGCGGGATTTTTAATAAGCTGCATTGCGGTATTATCCACCAAAATGTCGTTATACTCCACTTCAGGATATTCTTCTGCCAAACGGTGCATAACCTTGCGCCAAAGTCTTGATGAATCTAAAACATTTGCCTTATCAACCGAATGGAGCTTTTTATTGCGCTTCATTGCGCTTTCAAAAGCAACACGGCCGATGCGCTCAATTTCATGCTCGGCATAGGTCATATAGTCGGTGGCTTCCAGTTCACCGTTAACCTCGCCTGTAAAGCGTTTACCAAAGTAAATGCCGCCTGTAAGCTCACGCACTATCATAAGGTCAATGCCGTTACCAACAATTTCCTGCTTTAGGGGTGATGCGTTGGCAAGCTGTAAAAACAGCTTGGTGGGGCGAAGATTGGCAAAAAGTCCCAACTCCTTACGAACAGCAAGCAAAGCCTTTTCAGGGCGAATTTCGGGTGGGCAATTATCCCACTTGGGACCACCTACTGCGCCAAGCAGTACGCTGTCACTGTTTTTACAAATATTCATACCCTCATCGGTAATGGGTACACCGTGTTTATCAATTGAGCAACCGCCAATATCAACCTCGCTATAGTTAAAGGTGTGACCGTAAAGCTCACCCACCTTATTAAGGGCTTTTATTGCTTCATTAACTATTTCGGGGCCTATTCCGTCGCCCTTTAAAACTGCTATATTCTTTTGCATTTTTACAACCTACCTTTTTAAAGAGGGTAAAAGTCCATTTGCCCTAATAATTTCTTTAATAAATTCAGGAAAGGGCTGTGCCTTATAGGTTTGACCCTTGGTTTTGTTTTCAATAAAACCTTTGTCAAAATCAATTACAACCTCATCTCCTGCATCAATGCCTTCACTGGCTTCGGGGCATTCCAAAATGGGAAGACCGATATTAATGGCATTGCGGTAAAAAATGCGGGCAAAGGTTTTGGCAATTACGCAGGATATACCGCTTTCTTTAATGGCGATGGGTGCGTGCTCACGCGAGGAGCCACAACCAAAGTTGGCGCCACCTACCATAATATCGCCGCTTTTTACCTTATTAACAAATTCCTTGTCAATATCCTCCATACAGTGGCTGGCAAGCTCTTTATGATTTGCGGTGTTTAAATACCTTGCGGGAATAATAACATCGGTATCAATATTATTGCCGTACTTATGTACTGTGCCTTGTGCTTTCATAAACTATACCCCCTACTTATCAAGCTCATTTGGGTTGGTAATATAACCCGTAAGCGCACTTGCCGCCGCAACGGTGGGGCTGGCAAGATAAATTTTTGAACTAACGTGACCCATACGACCTACAAAGTTGCGGTTGGTGGTGGCAATAGCCACCTCATCCTCGGCCAAAATGCCCATATAACCGCCAAGACAGGGACCGCAGGTGGGTGTAGAAACTACACAGCCTGCATCAATAAAGGTTTCAAGGTAGCCAAGCTTCATAGCTTCTTTATAGATTTTTTGGGTTGCGGGTATAACAATGCAGCGCACACCCTTGGCAATGTGTTTGCCCTTAATAATTTCTGCGGCGGCCGCCAAATCTGAAAGGCGACCGTTGGTGCAGGAGCCTATAACTGCCTGGTCAATTTTAATGGTGCTAAGCTGACCGATAGGCTTGGTGTTTTCAGGCAGATGGGGGCAGGCAACGGTGGGTTCAATTTTTGACAGGTCAATGTCATAAACTGCGTCATACTGGGCATCGGCATCGGCGCTAAATACTGTGAACTCACGGTCGGTGCGCTCCTTAACATAGTTAATGGTCTGCTCATCCACCTCAAAAATGCCGTTTTTGGCACCTGCTTCAATGGCCATATTAGCCATACAAAGGCGGTCATCAACACTAAGTGATGAAAGACCTTCACCGCTAAATTCCATTGATTTATAAAGGGCACCGTCAACGCCAATTTTACCTATAATATGTAAAATAACATCCTTACCCGAAACATACTTATTAAGCTTGCCAATAAGGTTAAACTTAATGGCAGAGGGTACCTTAAACCAAGCCTCACCTGTGGCCATACCTGCCGCCATATCGGTGGAGCCTACACCGGTTGAAAAGGCACCAAGTGCGCCGTAGGTACAGGTGTGTGAATCGGCACCGATTACAACCTCACCGGGGGCAACCAGACCTTTTTCGGGAAGCAGTGCATGCTCAATACCCATATCACCTGCGTCATAAAAATGGGTAATGCCCTGTTCGGTTGCAAAGTTGCGGCACTGTTTAGCCTGCTGGGCGGCTTTAATATCCTTATTGGGTACAAAGTGGTCCATTACCAGTGCGATTTTATCCTTATCAAAAACCTCGGTAAAGCCTGCCTTGGTAAACTCATTTATTGCAACGGGTGAAGTAATATCATTGCCAAGCACCAAGCTAAGCTTAACCTTAATAAGCTGACCTGCCTCAACCTTTTCAAGGCCGGCCTTATTTGCCAATATTTTTTGGGTCATTGTCATAGCCATAAGTTTATTTCTCCTTTGACATTATTGCGCGGTTAATTGCGCTAAACAGGGCGTTAATGGTGGCATAAATAATATCATTATGAACACCTGCGCCCCAGTGAATATTGCCGCTTTCATCAGTAATACTTACATAGGCAACCGCCTTTGATGATGAGCCGCGCTCCAGTGCGTGTTCGGTATAGGTAAGATTTGAAAATTCCATACCAAGCTCAGCCTTAAGGGCGTTGCCAACAGCATCTAATCGACCGTTACCCGATGCAGAAATAATCTTTTCTTTACCTTCATAAACGATGGTCATTATTGCGGTAAAGCTATCACCCTCTTTGGTGAAAAGCACCTTGGTGCAGTCGGTAATTTTATTAACATTAACAAAGTTTTCTTTAAAGGCCTGATGCACCTGATGGGGTGAAAGCTCATCATGCTTATGGTCAGAAATATCCTTAATAAGGTAGCTAACTGTCTCACGCATTTGGGGTGGCAGATTATAGCCGTAATTATGCTCTAACAACCAGCCAATACCGCCCTTACCCGACTGTGAGTTAATGCGGATAACATCGGTCTCATACACCCTGCCAACATCGGTGGGGTCAATGGGCAGATATGGTACTGTCCAGTATTTTTCGTCCCTTTCTTCACGGTATTTCATACCCTTTGCAATGGCATCCTGGTGGGAGCCCGAAAAGGCCGCAAAAACAAGCTTACCGCTATAGGGTGAGCGCTCATAAATATGCATACGGGTTACGCGCTCATAAACATTTGCAATGGACGGAATATCTGAAAAATCTAAATTGGGGTCAACACCGTGTGAGAACATATTCATAGCAAGTGTGATAATATCCACATTACCTGTGCGCTCACCGTTGCCAAAAAGGGTGCCTTCAATTCTATCGGCACCTGCAAGCAGTCCAAGCTCACTGTCGGCAACGGCGCAACCGCGGTCATTATGCGGGTGAAGTGAAACAATAACATTTTCACGGTATTTAAGGTTTTCACACATATATTCAACCTGATTTGCATAAACGTGTGGCGACGCCATTTCAACCGTAACGGGCAGGTTTATAATTGCCTTGCGGTCGGGTGTGGGCTGCCAAACATCAAGCACGGCATTGCAAATTTCAAGCGCAAACTCCGGCTCGGTGCCGGTAAAGGATTCGGGTGAATATTCATAGCGGAAGTTCATACCATATTCATCGGCAATTTCATTAAAAAGCTTTGCGCCCTTTATAGCAATGTCAATAATTTCTTCCTTGGACTTTTTAAACACCTGCTCACGCTGGGCAACAGAGGTGGAGTTATAAAGGTGAACAATGGCATTTTTACAACCCTTAAGACTTTCAAAGGTTTTGCGTATAATATGCTCACGCGACTGGGTAAGCACCTGCACGGTAACATCATCGGGTATTAAATTCTGCTCAATAAGGGTGCGAAGGAATAAATACTCGGTCTCACTTGCGGCGGGAAAGCCAACCTCAATTTCTTTAAAGCCAACCTCAACCAGCTTTTTGAAAAAGTCCAGCTTTTCCTCCAAGCTCATGGGAATCATAAGGGCCTGATTGCCATCCCTAAGGTCAACCGAGCACCAAATAGGTGCCTTTTCAATATGGTCCTTTTTAACCCAGTTCATACTGCTTGTTGGTGGGTTATAGATTTGTGCTTTGTACTTGTTTACGTTTTTCATCTTGTAAACTCCTTTCAAAAATGGGGTTTGCGGATGAGCTGATTATATTTACCGCGATAAATAAATATAAAAGCCGCCCCTCACCTAAGTAAGAGACGGCGTTAACCGCGGTACCACTCTAATTAATAAATAAATTATTCACTCAATCCGACTTGCGAAAACGCATTTTTAATACGCCCCGCGCTATCGTAACATTTTGTAACGTAAATGACCCGTTCTTCCTACCATCACAGATGTGACTTCAGTTGACTGCTCCGGGGAGAGCTTGAAAGAATTTTAACCATCGGCTTACACCAACCGCCGACTCTCTGAAGGATTAACTAACCCTTTCTTATGCCCCATCATAGCATTTGAAATATAATATTTATAAGATTATAAACCTATTTAATAATTTTGTCAAGGGGGTAAATAAATTTAATTTACCCTATTGAAAGAAAATAATCTACTGTGCCTTTTACAATGGCATCGGCGCATTTATCGTTCCAGGCATCGCTCTTCATATTTTCAAAATCGGCACTGTTGCTCATAAATCCGTTTTCGGTAAGGACAACAGGGCAATTGGTAATGCGGGACATATAAAATACATGCCATGCCGTTTTGGTGCTGGTGTAGGTGCCCTTTGCTGCCGTTGCGGTTTTGATTTTATCGGCCGCCGCCTTGGTATAGGGGTTAAAATAGTAGGCGCCAAAACCACGCGCACTGGTGCTGTATGCCGAATCGCGGTGTACCGAAATGCCAAGGTTGGGTGACGCATTTTTAAGCTTTAAAATACGCTCATCAGAGGTTAGTGAAACATCTGCCGTGCGGGTCATAACAACGGTGGCGCCAATGCTTTCAAGCTTGGTTTTTATCTTTTGGGCAAGCAGTAGGTTGCGGTTAGCCTCATCAAGGGCGGCTACCGAGCCCACAGCACCGCCATCACTGCCGCCGTGACCTGCATCAACCACCACAGTAATGCCATCTAACCTGCCGCCGTAGGCGTTATTTGCAACCGTTGCCTTGGCGGGATTTAAAAACTTAAACACTAAATTGCCGGATGCATCATAGTCGGCTATCCATCCGTAAAAGGCGCTTGCCTTCTTAAGGTAAAGCCTTAAGGTATAATCGGCAGTGTTTTTAATAACCTGCGCCTTACTGAAAATTGGGCTGTTTGCAATATCCTTAAGGGATACATCAAACTGTGATGCATAACAAAATGTTATATCAATATATGTAAATGTAGCGGCCGATATATTACCCCTGTTTGAGCCTGTTTTTGACTGATATTTTTGGGGTAAAAGTTCAAACTTGAAGGGGGCCTTCCAGTCAGTTTTAAGGGTTAAAACTGTATATCTTCCTTCGGTGTTAAATGATTTAAGTGACAATTTATTGCTGCTTGGCAGACTGCCGCGATAGGTTTTAATGTTTTTGCCGTAAACCCTTTTGCCGTAACGCAGCAGGCGGTAGGTATTGCCCGAGCCTTCATCCTTAATTACACCCTCATCACAGTAATCCACGGTGCCTTTGGGCAAATAGTTATTATAGGGCTGGCTTAAATCATCAATTTTATCGCCGTCAAAGGTTTCAATTTGGTATTTAGTGGCCTCAGCAATTAGGTTATTGCCAACACCAATATAGCCGCCCGACCCTGATGATGTTGTTGAAGATACTGTTGGTGGAGCAGAGCTTGGTGGGGGTTTATCCTTTTTAACGGTAACCTTGCCGCCACTAAAGGTGTCGGTAACACCGTTATGTGTTCCCGTAAACTTAATTTTGCCTAGGCTTGTATCCTTTTTATATCCGCTTTTTACCTTAATACCGCCTATAAAGGTGGCAAAATCAGAATGCTCTTCTTCCTCACTCATTTTAAGGGTTATGGTCTGCCCGTCAAGTGTGGCCTTAACGGTACTGCCGGTGCGGGCGGTGGCCTTTACCATAATGGTATCACCACCATCAAGGGTGACCGCATTTTGGGGCGAATAATCTTTAATAACTACATATCGGTAGTAAACAGTGAAGGTTTTTTCGCTGCCCTTATGACTAAATTTAAAGGTATTTTTGCCCACCTTTAAATCAAGCTGAAGTGAAAAATAACCGTCCTTGGTGCGCTCCACCGCCTTGCCGTTTAAGGTAAGTTCAAAATTGGGGTCGGATGCGCCAATTATACCTACGGTTTTTTCATATGTGGTAAAATCGGTCTTTTTGGGGGATGTAAATGAAAGCTCACGCATAATATAATCGCTTTCAATGCCGCCGCTCAAATATTTATAAACCAGGTCAGCGGCACCCGATTTATCACTAATCAGTGCCGAATAATCATTAAAGCAGAAAACATAGCGGTTGACTTCATTTAAAATTTTAAGCTGACGGCCCAGCTGGTCGGGGTTTTTCCAGTTGCCACTACCCTTTACTGCCAGGTCAGATGACAGCATAAAGCCAACATCACAGCTTGCGGGGGCGTTATTATGCCACCATTTAACCACCGTTTCAAAGGGTTTGTCCTTACTTGTGGTGGGGGTATCGGCGGTAACAAAAACTATATCAAAGTAGGAATTTTCCATCCACTTTAAAACATCTGCATTATGGGTGTTTAAAAGCTCGGTATCACTTTTAACAGCAATAGCCTTTTCACCCGAAAGGGTGTAAACATCATCACAAATAAGACCGTAAAGCATTGCTCCGTTTGCGGTGCGAACTGTGTTACCAATTTTTAAAACAAAGGCGGTAAGCCTGTCCTTACGGTAGGTGTCAAACCCACCAAGGCTACCCGTTTTTACATAGTCGTAAAAGTCGGTACTCTCCCCCGCGCGCTCCACACCTGTAAGCATAATGCCGTCAAGCGCATTTGTTTTACAAAGCAGTTCAATTTTATTTACTATTTGAGCTTGGCTTTGGGGCAGGGTAAAATCACCATCGGCAAGGGCTTTAACATCAATTACACCAAAGAGTGACTGCGCCTTAGCGTGGGCAAGTTCTGAAATATCGGTAAGGGCGGTGGACCCTTCGGGGGTGTCTGTGAAAAGTCCTATATCAGAATTAAGGTTTAAAAACAGCGCAGTAAAGCCGTTTTTTTCATTATTATCCACTATTTTTTGAGCATCGGTTTTGGCTGTGGCAAGGTTAAAATCTTTTTTTGCGGTAATGGTTACACCAAAAAGCTTTGATGGGCGCACTGCACCCGTATTTTGGTTGTTTGGATTTTCTTCTTCATCATAATTGTTTTCGGGCAATAGGTCGGATGAGGTCAGCACCTGTGTTGGGTGGGATGACTGAGGCTGGCTGCTAAATAAGCTTTGAGGCAAGGATATTACATCAAAATATAATAGGGCAAACAGACCTGCCGCCACTAAAAGGCAGGTTAAAAATAGCGGCAAAAATCTACGCCTGCGCTTATAACGAGGCTTATATTTTACCGTTCTGTTTTGTTTTTCCTTTTCCTCCAACTGGGATATGTACCTATCAATAAGCTCACTTTCGGTTGGGGGTACAAATGGATTTTTGTTTTTATCCCTTTTCAACTTTATTTGCTCCTAATATTTTTTATTGCCGTATACATATTATTCATTTGGTTAATATTGTGCTGCTTTTCACTGAATACCGCCGAGCAGGAAAAAGCAACCGCGCCGCTCATACCTTTATTATAGGCATCGGTCACCTGACGCGCCAAAAGTGTATCATCACCCTGCCACTCGGCAGAATCTTCACAGGGCTCATCCATTTTATAGGCGCCAAGCCCAACATAAAGCTTTATACCGCTATGCCTTTTAAGTGTGACCCAGGTATTTAAAAGGGTGCTATACCTTGCATTTTCTTTGGGGTAATTATACCCAAAATAAATTTGGGGTATTAAGTAATCAACATAACCGGGGGTGGAAATCCAAAGCGGTATATCGGCATAAAGGGTGGTATAGTTGCGGTCGGTTTTATTCAGTGAAATATCACCCGCGGGGCTTATGCCAAAGGCAACCCCCTTGCTTTTACAAACACTGTAAACCGAAGCCACCAATGCGCTTACATTTGCCCTGCGCCAATCGGCAAGGGAAAGCGAGTGTGCGGCACTTTGCTTATATTGGGTATAAGCCTTTGCATCAAAGCTTTGGTCGGTGGTGGGGTAAAAATAATCATCAAAATGAATGCCGTCAACCTTATAATTATTTAAAACCTCTTTAACGCCGTTTAAGACAAGCTTTTTAACATCGGCACTGGCGGGGTTTAAATAAACACCTGCGGCGGTATTTACCGCCCTGCCGCTACCATCATTAAGCCAGATTTTGGCTATACTGCTGTCGGCGATGGCTTCCTCCCCCTCGCCCGCTTTTGTTACCCTATAAGGGTTTATCCAAGCGTGAAACTGCAGATTATATTTTTTAGCGGCGGTAAGCATAACCTTTAAGGGGTCATAGCCCGGGTCTGCCCCTGCGGTGCCGCTGGCGTATTTTGAAAACGGAAAGTAATTTGAGGGATATAAGGCGTCGGCATAGGGGCGCACATGACAAAATACCGCATTATAGCCGTTAGCCGAAATCTTTTGCATTAAAGCATCAATTTTTTGCTCGGCCACAGTCTTTTCATCCCACATAAAGGGCATTTCAAAGCAGGAAAGCCATATGCCCTGCAAATCAAAAGAGGGCTTTGGCGCGGGCTTTACTACCTGCGACTGTGATGAAGCATCAGAGGTAACGGCGCCGCCGTTAGATGGAGTTATATTTTGCAGTGAACTGCCCCCTACCGTACTGCTTGACGGGTCAGTGCCAAGGGTACTGCCTACACTACTGTTGTTTGAAGTTATGCTGCTATAAATATTCAAATCAGACCCTGCAGAGGTTACAGAGTCTAATGAGCTTAAATTATTTACTCCACCGCAACCAATAAGTGTGGTGAGAGTTAAGATTAACAAAACGGCCAAAAGCCTTTTAAGTGTGTTTTTCATACTAATTACATTTTACCTTTTTTTCTTACTAAAATCAACCGATTTTGTATATAAAAATAATGGAAAACTTTAAAATATTGCCAATAAATATTTTATGCCATAATTTCACTTAAAATGCTTTGAAAAATTTTTTCGCTTATACTTGACATTTTTCGAGTTTGTGATACAATAGTAATGCTAAAAAGTTAATACCCCTTATCAAGAGTGGCGGAGGGACAGGCCCTTTGATGCCCGGCAACCTGTAAATATGCAAGGTGCTAAATCCTGCGGCGTATGCCGAAAGATGAGGTTTTATAAAAAACCGCTCTTTCGCCGAGCGGTTTTTGTTTTTAAGGAGGACTAAATATGGCTAAATGGCTTTTTACATCAGAATCGGTAACCGAAGGTCATCCCGATAAAATCAGTGATAATATTTCTGACGCGGTTTTGGACGCTTTGCTTGAGCAGGACCCAAATTCACGCGTTGCCTGTGAAACCTTTTGCACCACAGGTATGGTAACAGTAATGGGTGAAATAACAACCAAGGCTAATGTTGATATTGCAAAAATTGCACGCCAGGTTGTTTGTGATATTGGCTATGACAGCTATGAAAAGGGCTTTGACGGTAATACCTGCGGTGTTATGGTTGCCCTTGATGAGCAGTCACCCGACATTGCGCTTGGTGTTGATAAATCATTTGAGCAAAAAGCAGGCGAGGATGATGAGCTTAACCTTCACGGCGCAGGCGACCAGGGTATGATGTTTGGCTTTGCCTGTGATGAAACACCTGAGCTTATGCCCCTGCCCATTGCACTTGCCCACCGCTTGGCAAAAAGGCTAACAAGCGTTAGAAAATCGGGTGAGCTTTCATACCTTCGCCCCGACGGTAAAACTCAGGTTACTGTTGAATATGAGGACGGAAAACCCGTTAGAATTGATACTGTTGTTGTATCATCACAGCACTCAGCCGAGGTTGAAACCGAAACCCTTAGAGCCGATATTTTAGAAAAGGTTATTAAGGCCGAGCTGGCAAATGAAGCAATGGATGAAAACACCAAGGTATTTATTAACCCCACAGGTCGCTTTGTAGTGGGCGGACCACAAGGTGATACAGGCCTTACCGGCAGAAAAATTATTGTTGATACATACGGCGGTTATGCCAAGCACGGCGGCGGCGCTTTTTCGGGCAAGGACCCAACAAAGGTTGACCGCTCTGCCGCATATGCCGCAAGGTATGTTGCTAAAAATATTGTTGCAGCAGGCCTTGCAAAGCGCGCTGAAGTTCAGCTTGCCTACGCAATAGGTGTTGCAAAGCCCGTTTCGGTAATGGTTGATACCGCAGGCACAGGTATTTATGATGATGAAACAATTGCAAAGGCAGTAAACAAGGTATTTGACCTTAGACCGCTTGCAATTATTCGTGATTTAGATTTAAGAAGACCCATTTATCGTGGGACTGCGGCATACGGACATGTTGGTAGAACAGATTTAGACCTACCGTGGGAGAAAACCGACCGCGTAGATGCCCTTAAAGCGGCAATTAAATAAAACCAAAGTCAGTATTGAAAAACAAATAATTTATATATAAAACTAAAAGGAAGCACGAAATTTTCGTGCTTCCTTTTTTACTGTTATTTAGAATACCACCTTAAGGCTAAGGTTTTTTATATTCTTTTTACTATATTATCGGCTGATTTTACAATGCACCCTGCGGGTATTACACCCCTAAGTGATGTAAGCGGATAAACCGATGTACCCTTGCCAACAATGGTACCGGGGTTTATTACCGAGCCACAGCCAATATCGGCTCCGTCGGCTAAAATACCCCCTACCTTGCGAAGTCCCGTTTCATAAATCTCATCACCGCGAATAACAACCGCCCTGCCATCGCTTTTAAGGTTGGAGCATATTACCCCCGCGCCTGTATGGGCGCCGTTACCTAAAATTGAATCACCAATATAGTTATAGTGAGGCACCTGCACATTATCCAGTAAAATGCAGTTTTTAAGCTCGCTTGAATTGCCGATAACACAGTTGGAGCCTGTAATAACATTACCCCTTAAAAATGCACCCGGGCGAATTTCGGTACCACTGCCTATTATTGCAGGTGCCAAAAGGGTGGCGGTATCATAAATTTTAACCCCCTGCCCTATCAAAATATCTTTTTTAATTTCTTCAAAGCCCTCAATACCCTCTTTCAAAAGGTGTTTAATATGCTCCTTTATCAGGGGCAATATTTCCCAAGGATAGGTGGCACCTTCAAAAAGGCTTTTTAAATATGGCGGTTGGCAATTAAAAAGTTCATTTACCTTTACCTGTTTTTTCAACTACCCAACCCCCTTTTTATAATTACATCGGCAATTTGATTTGCATAAGCCTTAGCATTTTGCTCACTTTCAACCATAACGCGGACAACCGGCTCGGTACCGCTTTGGCGCAGTACCACCCTGCCCCTACCCGCTATAAGCCTTTCAACCGCCGCTTTTTCATTTAACACCGCTTCATCACTAAGGGCTGCCTGTTTATTTTTAACCCTGACATTAACGGTGTGCTGCGGATAGGTTTTAACATTTTCAGCTAGCTTTGAAAGGGGCTGTTTGCTGTCACAAATTTCTTCGCTTAACATAATGGCGGTTAAAAGACCATCGCCCGTAGTGGCATATTTTTTAATTATAATATGCCCCGACTGTTCACCGCCCAAGGAATAATCATTTTGCTTAATGCTTTCATAAACAAAGCGGTCGCCGACATCGGTTTTAACGCAGTTGATACCCGCCCTTTCAAGGCTGTTTACAAAACCGCTATTTGACATTATGGTGGCAACAACCGTGTTATTATTAAGCATACCCCTTTGTTTTAGGCGCATACCCAAAATATAAAGCATTTTATCGCCGTCAACCACATTGCCCTTTTCATCAACCGCCATACACCTGTCACAGTCGCCGTCAAAGGCAAAGGCAAAATCTAAATGCTTTGATTTTACCTCGCCCACCAATCGTTCAATGTGGGTGGAGCCACAGTCCTGATTTATATTAAGACCATTAGGCTCTGCCCCGATAACAACAGTTTGTGCGCCAAGGGCGGCAAATACCGCCTTTGCAATCATCCAACTGGCACCGTTGGCACAGTCAAGTCCAATTTTAAAGTTTTTATATGAGTGTGATGCTAGTGATATAAGATATGCGACATATCGGTTTCGGCCTGCTACAAAGTCCACAATCTGACCTATTTTTTCTTTTTGGGCAAGTGGTAAGTCATCGGTATCAAGCCCTAACGCCTGCATATTGCCGTCAATATATGCCTCAATAAGACCTGTTACCCCATCGTCAATTTTTTCACCATAGCGGTTGATTACCTTAATACCGTTATCATAATACGGATTATGTGATGCCGTTATCATTATTCCACAGTCAAACTCATCCTGCCTAGTGACATATGAAACGCTGGGCGTAGTGGTAACATGAAGCATATAGGCATCGGCACCCGAGGCGGTAATGCCGGCAACAAGCGCATATTCAAGCATATAGCTTGAGCGCCTGGTATCCTTACCTATTACAATTTTTGGGCGGTAACCCGCGTTATGAGGGTTTACAAGGTGTGATGAAAAATACCAACCCAAAAATCTGCCAACCTTATATGCATGATTAACAGTAAGGGTAACATTAGCCTCACCCCTAAAACCATCTGTACCAAAATATTTATTTGTATTTAGTTCATTGGTTTTCATAAAATCACTTCCTTTAATAATATTATTATATTGATTAAAGTGTAAAAATAATGCAGGCAACAATTACTTAATTTTTTTACAGATTTTAGTCAAAAAATAAAAAACTCCGATTTTGGTATAACCCAAAATCGGAGTTTTATTACTTAACTATAATTTAAGTTAAATTAAATTATTCGTTGATAGCGGTAACAACGCCTGAACCTACGGTACGACCACCCTCACGGATAGCGAAACGAAGGCCTTCTTCAATAGCGATAGGAGTGATAAGCTCAACATCCATATCAACGTTATCACCAGGCATGCACATCTCTACGCCAGCGGGAAGAGAGATAACGCCGGTAACGTCAGTAGTTCTGAAATAGAACTGAGGACGATAGTTGTTGAAGAAAGGAGTATGACGGCCGCCTTCATCCTTATTAAGAACGTAAACCTGACCGCGGAACTTGGTGTGAGGATTGATTGAGCCGGGTTTGCAAAGAACCTGACCACGCTCAATCTCGTCACGCTGAACGCCACGGAGAAGAGCACCGATGTTATCGCCAGCCTCAGCATAGTCGAGGATCTTGCGGAACATTTCGATACCGGT
>JAFNZJ010000024.1 GCA_017382915.1 Clostridia bacterium
GCTAAATCAAAGCATTACAAAACATTTTTCTTTTTGTAATAAACCCTATTTCGTTTTTTGTTCATCGGTTAACCTCTTTTGAACCACGCGACTATCGCGTGGTTTTCGTTATAAAATAAGGGAGAACACTTCTTTACGAAGTGTCTCCCTTTCGAGTGCCTGTTTTTATTAAAGTTTAACCTTTTACGCCGGTGTAAATTGCTACCGAGCCGCCTTCAATAGTATCGGTGAAGATATCCTTAACATTTGCGTAAGTTTTATCTGCATCGGGAAGGTGTGCTGCTGTGGTAGAAATGTGGGTGCTAACATTAATCTTATGACGATAAAGGGTCTGATAAATAGCCTTATCAAACTTAACAGTAAAGTCACAAGCTTCAACACCGGTATTTACAACGGTGATGGTCCAGCTGCCATCTTCAAGCTTAACAGAGCCTACATGAATATCAGAACCGTTAAACTGAAGGTCTTCTTGGTTGGTGCGATATGCCCAACCATCGCGCCAGCCGTTGTAACGGCCGTACAAGCTGGTTGCATAATACTGTGATTTAGGTATTGATGAAACGTGAAGTGACGGACAAGAGCCGCATACTGCAATACCGTTAATGGCTTCAACACTGGTTGAAACAGAGTCGGTCCACAATTGGTCAAAGATTTGCCACAGACACCAGTTGTTCATACCTCTTTGCTGCATTGTAATACCAACAACACAGTTTTGAAGGCCTGCCCAACCGTTGTCAATACCGTTTTTGCTGTTATCAGCAACACAGTAGCCTTCATCAAACCAGAACTCGACTTTACCGAAGATACCATAATCCTTAAGGGGTTGGAGATATGACTGGAAGATGGGGTCGGTAAGGTCATAGTAAACATTCAGGGTAAGGTCGGGTCCCTTAGGATAGAAGTGCATGGTCCATACATCAAACATATCCTCGCAACCTCTTTCAAGCATGTAACGAACAAGGCCGTCACCGTGCTCTCTTGACTGGTTGGGACCGATGTGGTCAACTAAATCATAAACGCCTTCTTTTTTAAGCTTCCACTGAATGGTCTTAACAATATGAATATACTCAGGGGCTGAGTCACCGGCGGGTTCCATATAGCCGGGGCCATCGGGCTCAGTAGTATTCATATAAGATGTTTCAGTGAAGTATAAGAAGTGTGTAATGTTGTTAATGCCGTGTGCCTTACCGTACTTATAAACTTCAGAAATGAAGTGACCCATACGAAGACACTCTTTAGCCATACGAACATATTCAGCGTTTTTGCAGGTGCTAAAATCAAAGCCTGCAGATTCACCATAAAATTCATTTGGATAAAGGGCAAGGTCATTAATATAGGGCTGTGAACCCATTGAACCGGTATCAATATGAGAATATGCCGCCAAGTGCCAACCAACCGAAAGCATTACATTAATGCCTTTTGACTGAAGGCCCTTACAGTAATCCCAGAAGTATTTAATACGGCCATTACCGCCAAGGTTCCAACCACCTTTACCGCCGTTGGCGGCGTTATCCCAAGCGTGCTCAGGTCGGAAGTACTGGCGAGCAAACCGAATGCCTGATTGCTGTAAACGGGTAAGCTCAATTTCTTTTTGCTCATCGGTATAGTTACGACCATATTTATCGTCCATAACAAAGCCGGAAATGCGATAAACTGAAGCGCTTATACCACGATACTGTTTGGTAACGGGTTCCTCACTGTTATAAACGAAGAGTTCTTCGGTGAAATTGTCAGAATCGCCTTCATAATCTTCCCCGTCGTCATAATCATCATCAAAGCCATCGCCGTAGTCATCTCCGTCGCCAATATCATCGCCGCCGAAGCCTTCGCCGTCGCCCTGTTCTTCAGGGTCAAGCTCTGACCAGTCGTCGCCGCTGGGGTCATCGGTGAATTCCTCATCACCGTTTTCACCGTCGCTACCGGAATTGTCACCGTCTTGAGAATCAGAAGGGGCAGAGCTGTTATCAGCGGTAGGTTCACTATTGTTACAAGCGCCAAGTAATGAAACTGCAACAAATAAGCTAAGAATTAAGCAAATTAGTTTAATTAACTTTGAATTACGCATCAGCATTTGCACCTTCCTTTCTTCTTTTAATAATGACTATTACAGCCAGTGAAACTGCAGCTAAAACAAGTGCAACTGTGGGGTAGAGGATGCTGTCGCCGGTATCTGGTGTGCCGGTAGTAGAATCAAAATCTGCCTCTGCTGCGTTAGCTGACAGTGTAACGGTCTCGTTTACCTCTTTATAATAGGGCTGAGGACCGAATCCGCCGTTGATTACTGTGGTGGGTGACTTAAGATTATCATAATCATAAGGAACATATACCATATAATCATTGGGGTCATAACGGTAAGAGTACTCAGCGGTAAACATCATAACGCTGTCAATGTCAATATAACCTGAATCAACATCAATTACAACATAAGCCTTACCTGTACTGTCAGATGTAAACTGGAATGCTGTACGGTTCCAATCGGTTGTGTTTTTCTTATTAGAAACCTTTGATGCGGGCAGATCTTCACGGTTTGCGTAAAGGCGATTACCCTCTTTATCAAGTGAAACACCGATGTAGCCGTCTGAATTAGCGGTACCACGAACCGAAGCGCCGAAGTAGTAAACGGTGCTGGGCTTAACGTCAACCTCTAATACATAGTGGGTACCTGCATTTGCTCTTAAGTATTTGCTACCCTTAAGGGCGTTACCGCTCATAACCTTTGCGGTTGATACTGAGCTAAGACCCTTCCAGTTATCGTTACCTAAAGCCTTTTCAAAGCCTTCATTTTCAACTGCGTTGTAAAGGGCCTCACAATAGGTTGCACGAGAATTTTCCTCATTAACCATAGGAGGTGCGATGGAGATTTCAATATCATCAATATAGAAGTCGCCTGCAGTTGCATCCATAACGTTGGCAATTATAAGCTTAAGGTTGGGGTTGTTAACATTGGTAAAGAAGAAGGTTACATTTTGCCATTCATCGGTCTTGGAGGTGTGCTCAAAGCCGATGTCTGAACCATATGTGCCCGAAACCTCAGGTGCGAGCTTAACGGGACCACCATCTGAACCATCTGCTATTTTATAGTTAAACGAAACCTTAAAGTTCATCTGGGTTACCTGGTAGGATGCCCAACCCTCATCAACAGTGAATACACTAGATGCTAAAAGTGGGTTATAGGTGAACTTAAGTGATTTGCTACCGCTTAATACATTTTTGTCATTAGCGTCGGTAGCGGTGTAAATTGAGTATACATTTTGGTTAGTGTTAGGTCCAAGAGCAAAGCGCTCAGACTCAAAGTCAATCTTTTCTAATACTGCGCCGGATGGGTCTGCATTGCGGGTGATGGTAACATCATCAATTTCAATGCCGCCCTGACCGCCGTTTGCCAAAATGTTAAGTGCCTCATGCACACCGGTATATACATCAAATGAATATTCATTCCAATCTGTGCCGGCAACTGCTACCTTGCTTACAGATGAAATATAATCTTTAACATTAAGGCTGATACCATCAACTCTTTGAGCTGCAACGGTACCGTTACCCTTTGCGCGGAATTTAACGGTGTATGAAGTATATGGAGCAATATTAGTGGTTTGGAAAGCATCCTTGCCTTGGTCAACCTTTAAGGCGCCGTTAGCAGCACTTCTGTCACCACACCAGTTTTGAACGCCTGCTGAGAAGTCACCGTTGGCAAGCTGCTCAGTGCTTTCAAACTGAATAAGCTTAATGTTATCATAGTAACATTTTGCGCCGTCTCGACCTAAAACGCTACCGGAGTAGATAACCTCGGTACGATCGCCGGTGTTGAAGTATAAATCAATTCTTTGCCAGCCTGCATTACCTCTTAAGAACTTACGGTGTACAAGTACATCCTGTGCGTTATCAAGGTATCTTTCGGCGGGGCCCATAATACCGAAGTCTGCAATTCTGGTATATTGGTCGGTGTTATCAGCATCGGTAGCACCGCAAACATTTACATACATTGAGAAGCAGTAGTTGGTGTTGGGGGTAAGATTTGATAAGGTAAGGTTGGTTGAACGATAACGACAATAACCAGCCAAGGACATATTGCCCTCATAAGACAATGTGTTTTCTTTTTCCCAACGGCACCAGCTTACATCGTTACCGTAGGTTGGGTCATCTGCCCACCAGCCGGTAACTGTACCCTGTTCAAAGGTACCATCCATGCCCTGTAACTCTAAAACATCTGCAGGTGGCATATTGTCACCCTCAAACTTAGCAATAAGGTCAATAGGACCGGTTGCGTTGAAGTTATAGTTAATTTGGGTTGAAATTAATTCGTTGGTTTTAAGGTTATACCAACCAGCAAAGGTATTGCCCTGCATGGGGTGTGCAGTAAGTTCAACATAAGAACCCTTGGGTAAATCTTCTTTGGGGAGGTTAGAAGTAATTGAACCACCAAGAGAGTTTGTTGCAGTAACTGCAACGGATTCATAAACCGCAATATCATCAATATGGGTGTTATGTTTACCCTCACTTAGAATGTTAAGCCAAAGCTTAACGCTGCCGCTATTTTTGGTTTTAAAGGGAACAACGACCTTGGTCCAACCGCCGCGAAGGTCAATAACTGAACGGGTACCGCCTAAGCATTTGGTGTCAGAAAGAACCGTACCACCTGAAGTGCCGCCGGGAACGATAATACGCTGGTCTGCATCAGCAACACGGATAAGGTTGATACCATTAACGGTGTCTGCTTTATTATCAAATGACCAACCATAGAAGCTTATTGCATAGTTGGTGTTGGGCTGTAAGCCATCAATTTGGTAGCCTGCCCAAGACAGACGGCAATTCATATTAATAGAGGTGTTGCCAGTGTGACCGAAAGCGGTATCAACGGTAACTCTTTGCCATGTGCCATCGTGGACGGAGTCAAGGCTCCATTTGCCTGTTACAGAAATGTCACTGTCTGCCCAAACTTCGCCATCAGCCTTAACATAACCGTTAAAGTGGGTAGCTAAAACTTGGTCTTTGGTGTAACCCTGGTTTTCAAAGCTGGCCTCATCAATTGAAAAGGGACCTGCAGTGAATTTAGCAACAAGGTTATTCATTGCTGTATTGGTAGGATCATACTTATGGGTATATGAAAGTGAGGTGCTGATGCGGTTGCTGCCTAGGTACCAACCGTCAAAGCCGTTACCATCAAGGGGAGTAGCGGTAACAGTTACATCCTCATTTTCATAGGCATCTGCGCCACCAACAGGTGAAACAAAGCCAAGGTTGTAGTTGTTGGAAGTAGGTGCGAATTTGTATGGGTCACGGGCAACTGCAAAGTTATCTAAATAAAGGTTTGCGCCCGAAGCAGGGGTAGCAATCCAAAGAATAACATCGGTGCTGTTGCCGGTGTTTACCTTAGCGGTTACCTTTTTCCATTCGCCGCGGCACTCGGTAACGGCATTGCTGTAATAGCGAACACCATCATCGGTAGCGGTTTTATAAACAACCGAGCCGGAGCTAAGCTTGGTTACACCGCTGTTAGCATCGGTTACATATACACCATTAACTACATCATTAACATCCTCAGAGTCAATGAATGCATAGGCGGAAAAATGATAACTTGTATTTTTATTAAGGCCGGTAAACTTGTAGCCTACATAACCGCTTTGGCCAACATACTGAGCAACGTTTGTGCCGGTGTGGGCCTTATTAGCAATAACGCTAACCTGGTTTGAAGTACCGCCATTTACACTATCTGCAAAGAACTGACCGCCAACACTTGCGGTTTTAAATGCGGTTGCAGACCAGTCAGAGGCGGAGCTAAAGCCAACGCCTGCTACCTTGCCTACTGAAAGCTTTTCAAGTGAGCCGTCAACACCCCAGTTTGCCTTTGTGAAGCGTGCTTCATAGGCAGGAGGGTTTTCAGGGTCGTAGGTAAATGAATATTCTAAATCCTTAGAAATTAAGGTTTCACCCTTATACCAACCATCAAATTTGTTTTCACCAAAAGGTTCAGCAGTAAGTTTAATGGTTTTGCCTTGAGGAAGGGCTACATCCTTGCTAACGGCGCCAAGTTCGGGGGTTTTGTTAGTGGGGGTGTAGTAACCGTCTACTTTAGCTTTTTGAACGTTCATTTGAAGGTCAGCAAGCCATACTTCACCGCCCGCAACCTGTGGGAAGCGGAAGGAGAAGGCTACGTCTGCCTCATGAGCGTCAGTGTTATCGGTGCTAAAGGTATAAACAATCTTAACCCATTCGCCTTCCTTCTCATATTTGGGGAAGTCGGGGGTAAGGGGTTGTTCATAATTATATATCCATCTATCTTCGTCTCTTCCGGTGCCTGAATAGCGCGAAGTAAACATAGATGAAAAGCTGGTAATAACAGCCCCTGTTGATGCTATTGACCAGGTTTGGGCAATCTCAGGACGAGAGTTGCGAAGTGTACCTGCATCTGTTTTATATGAATAAAGGTTATGACCTTCAACACCATATGGTAAGCCATGCTTTTGGGCAGGAATAACATAGTCAGGCTCAAACATCATACAAGTCAAAGCATGAGTTTTTACAGTCTTTGCCCAGAAGGTCATGGTGTAGGTTGCATTTTTCTCAATCCTAATAGTTTCGGTGCCGCTAAAATACATACGCGCATCCTTGCCATTTGCATCAAATGCTACATACTTATTATCATCATTTTTTGAAATGTGAGTTTCAGCAGCAGTAAACTTGATAGCATTGGTTGTGGGACCGTCAGGAATTTGAACATCCTCAACTATTTCATAACTGAATGTGTTGGTTTTAGGAAGGTCAAAACGCCAGCCGGTGGGGGTATTGCCGCTATAACTGGAAAAATCACCGTTTGTTATAAGGTTTTCATCGGCAGCCAAGATGGTTGGTATGCCGGTGGAAACGGTTATAGCAAGCAGCGTAATTACCAATAATAGAGACAGTAATTTACGTTTCATTTCTATATATCTCCCCTTTAAAAAGTTATGCACTTATTTTTTTAAAAATAAGCTGTAGCCTGTAAGAAAAGTGCCTATAAAGCACAATATGGCCATAAGATTTTTGTGAAAAAACCAAAGGCTTTATGTGTGCCAAATGGCACGCACCATTTTTTATGATGCGTGTCATTTGGTATTAAAATTAAGTTTTAGTTAGCCGTAATTATTGCTTGTTAATAGCAGCTCTAATGGCTTTGTTTGCGCTGTCAAGACCGGTGGTGATGATGTTCTTGTTAGAATCGATAACGCTCTTAACATTGGCGGGGGTAGCAGCAGTAATTCTACCGGTTAAGGTTGAATATTTACCGGTTTGAATATAGTCAGCAACACCTTCACCGTACTTAACTGCCTTTTTAGCGTTCTTATCGGTAATCTTCTTATAAACAGTTTCAAACTGTTTGTTGTAGAAGGTTGTAGACTGGTCATAGTTGCTAACATCAAGGAAGTAACGGAGGAAGTATGCAGCGCCTGCAGCATTTTTAGCCTTTCTGGCAACGCCCCAAAGTTTAGGACGAACAGGAGTATATGCGGTGCCGCCCTTAGGACCGGCTACGGGTACAGCCTGTAAGCCTGCATAGCCGCCCTTGGTGTTGTCAAACCAACCGCCTTCATTATAAAGACCGTAAGCAATAGCGGTAAACAGACCTACCTTACCTTGGTTAACAAGGTTGGTATCCCAATAAGTGAAGGAAGAGCTAGCATTAAGCTTAGCCATTTCTTGCCATGCTTTAACCATGGTGCCGCCTGCCTGAACAGAAGAAAGGTTGTTGGTGAACTGTTTGCCGTCATAGCTAACGAAGTCTAAACCTGCAGAAAGCATGAAGATGTCGGTGTTTTGAATTGAAAGACCGGTGTAGCCCTTACCTGCATTCTTAACCTTTGAAATGATTTCAGCCTGGGTATCCCAGTTCCATTTGCCTTGAGTATAAAGCTGATAAGGCATGGTGGTTACGCCGCACTCTCTAAGAACTGCGGGGTTGTAATATGTAACGTAGCAGGTGTCTTCACATTGCCATGCATAAGGCATTGCAACGCCGTAGTATTTGCCGTTGACAGCAAATGCGTTCATATAGTTTTTGTTCCAGCAATCAGCGCTAAGGTTGAATTTTTTATCATCCAAGGGCTGAAGTGACCTGGTTACCACACCGGGGAAGTCTTTAGACGCAAACTTAACAACATCAGGTGCGTTACCGCCTGCGATAAGTGAAACAAGCTTGGTGTTGTAGTTATCATTATGAACAACGGTGGTTTTAATTTTAACACCGGTTAACTTTTGATATTGGTCAACAAGCTTTTGCTCGCTCTTAGTGTAGGCACGCCACATAAGAACATGAACCTGCTTTTTGTTGGGAAGGTTCTTCCAAATGTTAGCCTCATTTTTGTTATTGAAGTTAGTTGCAACATTGGGGTTAACTTGAGCGCCGCCTTGGTTGCCACCCTGGTTACCACCCTGGTTACCACCTTGGTTGCCACCTTGGTTGCCGCCTTGGCTACCGTTGCTTTGGTTATCGGTGGTGTCATCACCGTCACCATCGGGGTCCTCATTGTTTTCGCCGGTTTCATCACCGTTTTCACCGGTTTGCTCACCGGTTTGCTCACCGGATTCGGTAGTTTCGGTACCGCCGCAAGCAGAGAAAAGCATCATAATAGCGAGTAACAAAGCAAGTATGCTAGTTAAACGTTTTGCTGTTAAAATTGCTTTCATTTTGTTTACCTCCATTTAATAAAATGAATAAAATTTTTATACTTTTTATGCCCATAAGGGTACAATGTATACAATTATATTTTAACCTACTATTCCGACTCTGTCAATACTTTGTATAAACTTTTTTTGTAAAAATAGATAAAGTATTAGTACCGGTGCTATAAACATAAGACATGCCGCCGAAACATAGGGTGCCAAATACATATCTAAAACACCTGTATGCCAAAGCGAATCTCTAACGCCGGCCAGCATAACAGAAAGCGGGAAGGTTTCGGAGAAATATATTACCGACTGATAATATTCGTTACAATGCCAGATAATAGCAAAGATTGAAACGGTCAAGAATACAACGCCGGACGAAGGAATAACAACGCGGACAAAGGTCATAAGCGGGTTACAACCGTCTATCCAAGATGCCTCCTCCAGCTCCTTAGGAAGACCCATAAAGAACTGGCGATATATGAATATAAACAGACCGGAACGAAGACCAACACCAAACAGTGAAGGCAACCAGAAGGTAAAGGGTGAGTCACTAAGGTCTAAAAACGGTATATTAACACCGGGGATAAGATTAATAAGGTCAATCAAATAACCGAGGTTAAAGTAGCGGTAGTTAAGGAACTGGGGAATAACCAAAATTTGTACAGGTACAATGGCGGTTAAAAGCACCAGACCAAACAAAAGTCCGCGACCTTTAAATTTAAACCTTGCAAAGCCGTAGGCGGCAACCGCACAGGAGAATATTTCAAGTGCGGCACTTACCATACCTATCAATATTGTGTTAAGGAAGGAGTTTCCATAATCTAAATACTCCCAAGCAACCTTGTAGGTTTCAAACGTGGGGGCTCGTGGTATCCAGGTAACACTACTGTCTAGGATATCGGCCTTTGACTGAATTGAAAATGAAATAAGTGCAAAAAGCGGATATAAGATTATATAGCTTATTGCTATAAGCAACACATAGCGGAATATTGAAACAACCAGTCCTGTTGCTTTTTCCTTTACCTTGTGCTTATTTAAGGCAGGAACAGTCTTTTTAAGTTGAATTTCTTTTGTTGACATTATATTTGTTCCTCCCCTTTCTTATTCCCATCTCTTAAGGCAGAGCTTTGAATAAATAAATATTACAATGCCGATTATGGCGCCTATAATTGCAAAGAATACCCAAAGCATTGCCGAGCTTATACCGTATTCGGTATTATTTATTAGTGCGTATGCCTGATTGATAACGGGATTGCTGGTTTGTGTAAGCAGTTCAATAAGGGTAAAGATAATAACCAATAACAGAGTTTGACCAATTGAAGGAAGGGTTATGTACCAAAATTCCTCCCACTTGGTTGCGCCCTCAACCTTTGATGCCTCATAAAGCTGGGCGGGTATGGTCTGAAGTCCTGCAATGAATAAAACAACAGGTATACCGCAGGTCCAAATGGTGTTAAAAATATCGGTTATCATTGAGCTAAGCCAGGCGGTAATATCGGTAGGAAGCTCTAAAGAATTAAGAAGCTCTGTAAAGTCCATACCGCCTGAAGTACCAACCGCTGAATAGGCATCCTCGGTTACCGAAGATGAAAGCTGTACGATTGCACCAAATCCGCCGAAGGGGTCGGTAAGATGCATCATAACAACGCCGGTAGCAACAATAACGGGAACAAAGAATATTCCGCGGAAAAGGGTTTTGCCCTTAAAGTTACTGTTAAGTATAAGTGCCAGTATAAGACTTACTATAACAACAATTGGCATTGATGTAAAGAAGTCACCAACTGCACCTAAAAGGTTGGTTGTAAAGTTTTCGTCTTTTTTGAAAAGGTATACATAATGCTCTAAGCCAACCCAGTCAAGCTGCATATAGCCCTCTTCAGGTATAACATTGGCAAATGAATAACGAAGTGAATTAATAAGGGGTATGATAAAGAACAGTACCATACCAATTATCCAAGGCAGTACAAAGTAAAAACCGTACCAGCTTTTCTTGGATTCAATACCCCTTACATGCTTAACATTAAGGTCGGGTATAACCTTACCGTTAATGTCATAGGCCACCTTTTGCTTTTTCTTAAGCTTTTCGGCCTTTTGTTTTGCTTTAAGCTCAGCCTCTTCAGCCTTGAGGATTTCTTTTAGTGATGGTGCGTTTTGCTGTTCTGTGTTTTTGACTACTTTATTTTCTTCGCTTTTCACTTAAAGTCCCTCCTTGCTTAAAAAATCTTGAGCTTTAACTACGCCAATGTCTGAAACAAAGTCTACATCGCCATAGTTTACATAAACTGTAACGCCGTTATCAAAAACGGTTTTGGTTACATCTGCTGTAACATAGCAGTGGGCCTTAATGGTGGAGCCTGCAACACTTGCAAGGTAATCCTTACCCTCAGCTACATATTCATTTATAAGTTCTTTATTATCCTCATAAAGGCAGGCATAAAGTGCAGCGCCCTTTTGCTTACGAAGCTCACCATAATGGTTTGCCATAAGGTCAAAGGAAAGTCCGCTACCTGTTTCAATTGCCTTTAAGAACTGGGTGCGTTTATTGGTTGCAGTGTTAATTGAGCTAATGCTGTTAGCTTTATAGCCCTGGAACACAAGCTGATAAAGAGGTATTTCTAAATCAATTGCGTTTTGACGGTCAGAGATAACCGGTGTGTTTGTAATAACATCTGCATTAACGGCTGCATAGGCAAAGGCGCCATCCATCATAACGGTTTTGCTGTTTGTCTGTACAGACGAAATAATATTTTTAACATCCTTGCCCATATTGTTGCGAACAGGATATTTATGCAGAGTTTCATCTTCCTCCACCTCGGCATAGTCTGAATAACAAACATTACCCAAGGTGTCAAATGAAAGACCGGTTATGCCGTATTCGTCGGCAAGCTCAACTGCATCGTTGACGGTATCATCTAAAAGGTCACGGGCAATTACTGTACCTACCTTACCGCCCTGGTCAATGGTATAACGCTCACGGGTGCTGCTCCAATACTCATAAAGCGGGGCAGGTACGCCGTTAACATTAAGGGCTGCATCATCGTTAGTGCTGTAGCCGCTACCCGATTCAAAAAACTTAACGGTATCAAAGTTAAAGAAGGTTTTAATGCCGTTATCTTTAGTAAACTTTATAAATTCTTCAAGCTCACTGCTGCCGCCTACTGCGCCTGTAAGGCTGTAGCCGCCGCCAAGCTGGGTGGAATTAAGACCGCCCTCACCATAGGCATACATATTAACAATAAGGCTGCCGCCCGAAATGTTTTTAAGCTCGGTTAAAATTTCGGTTGCTTCCTCATAGGTGGTAAGTGCCACATCCTTGGAGGTGGGCAGACCTATGAACAGCTCATCCTCTAAATAAGAGCCGTAAAGCTTAACGGTAAGCAGGCTATTGTCAGAGGATTTTTTCATACCCTCTTTTTCTACCAGATATTTTTGATAGCATTTTGCCATACCTGTGTAGTTGGCATCGGCACCGCTTAAGGGGTAGTAGCCAATTACAAGGGGGTTAAGATTTTTCTCAACCTTTTCGCTGAACTGTTCACGCCATGAGGTGCTCTCATAAACGTTATTCATACCAAGCACAGTGTAGGTTGCGGCAACATTTGAGTAGCCGTTTGATACACCTGCTTCGGTATAATTGGCACCCATAAGTGAGTCACCCACACGGGCCTTAATGGTACAGGCCTCAGCCGATTGCTCAATAATTGCACAAACCGCCTTGTCACCCTTTTTAATACCGTAAAAAGGCATTGTAACGGGGGTTTCATTTTTGGGGCTGTCATATTTATCGATTGCGGCATCGGCGCCGTATACCGAACCCTCAAAGGTGCGTGCTGCGCCATCGCTGCGTTGGTCGGTGTACATTAATGCACCGCTACCAGAGGGCACTACAACATAATCATTTTTATTGCCCGCATTGGTGTTTTTGCTGCTGCAAATAAATGGGGCGGGAGTAACATTGATTACCTTTTGTAAAACCTTAACGGTTTTGTCTGCCAAGGCTTCCTCAACCATATAGGTTTCAATCTTTGATGGGTCAACACTTACCTTAAAGGCTTCACCCTCAAGATAATAATCAACCGGGATTATTGCGCCTACCTGGTCAAAATAATAGGTAATTGTAATACCGTTTTCACGCTTTTGGGATGAGAAACGACCATTTGCAATACTTGCGCTGTAAGCGTTATACTCCATAGTCTGTTCCTCATTACGCATTGTAATGGTTAAAGCTGAGTTTACAAGCTCTGCGGCAAGCAGGTTCATATTAGGTGACCACTCATCACCGGGAACGGTTTCTTTAATATACTCATCGGGGGTGGTGGACCAAACGGTGCCATCCTTTTTAGAGATTATTTGAACAACCGCACGAAAAACCTCATTACCATAAAACTCGGTGCTTTTTATCCATTTCATGGTAAAATGCTCATTTTCGGCTACAACGCCGTTTTCTTCATTTACCATTTCATATTTGCTTGCATCATACATCTCAGCAGTTACTTCAGTACCGCTACAGCCCGAAAGCATACCCAGTATAATGCACAAAGTAGATATCAAAGCGATAATCTTAATTAAGTGTTTCATTATTCTAAGTCCTCCAAAGTCTGTTATCGGTAGGTAACTTCATTAATAAGTGTGCCGACAAATGTGAATAACTGCTGAATTAAAACAAATACCATCATAATAACAAATACGCAAATTAGCATGCCAAGAATAATAACAAGTGTCATTACTATAAACTTGAAGAAGCCGAATTCATGTACTGTCATAATGCCTACGCAAAGCATAATTGCTGCAAGGGCAAGGCATACCACCGATATTGCCGACATAACAAGGGCCTCTTCGGGGGTGAGCACATTTGAAAGGATAGTATTTAAAATACATTCAATAATAAGGGGTATTAAGGCATAGCAGGTTACCATGTAAACCTGTTTCATGGTGCCCTTACCCTGGAACAGGGTGGTAAGACCCCAGTTTACTGCTGACCAAAGCAGTACCAAGCCAACTGTACGAACAACCGTAAAGGCTGCGCTGTATGAGCCCTTATCAAGCATATTGTACATAAAGCCTGTATAAATATCGCTTAGGATTGAAACTATAAAGTAAATAACCAATACTACGGTTGCCAGACGGGCCGAGCCCTGATTATAATAGCGAATCTGTTTTGCGCCCTCAAACGGGTGAACAACGCAGCTAAACATTGTTGCAACCTTGGGGTTGGTTATAAGCTTTTTCTCTTTTTTCTTGCAGTATACACCAACGGCAATAACACCCGCTATAACTGCAACCGCTAAAAGGAATATCCAAACGAAATTTTCGGTTAAATAGTCATTTCTTACAAAGCCGTATGCGGCTGAATAGGTGTCCTGGTCAAAGCCAAGCTCTGCATAATGCAGGGTGGTTTCATAATCCTCTTCAATCAGGGCTGCACGGGCCAAGCCGCGATATGCCAACTGAAGGTTGCGGTCATAGGTAAGGGCTTTTTGCCAATACTCTTTAGCCTCAACATAGTCACCATTGTTGGTAAGCTGCTGTGCCTTTTTAACAAGGGCGCCATACTCAGTTTCCTTAAATATGGTAATTGAGTTACCAACCTCATCAACGACCAAAATATCGTTGTTGTTATCATTTATTTGAATATTAACGGGCTTATTAAAGGTACCCTTTTGGGTGCCGTCCGAAAGTCCACCGCCAAATACCGAAAGGCGGTTGCACTCCTGGTCGTAAATAAATATATGACCGTAGGTTTGGCAAAGACCATACATATAACCCATGGAATCAACATCCATTGAACAAAGGTTGCCGCTTCGCCATGCCATATACTGGGTGCCTGCGGCATATTTCATACCGCGGCCGTCACTGAAGTTAAAGCCTTCGGCAGATTCAACGGTGGAGGAGGTTTTGTTCTTAAGAACGTTGGTGCCGCCGGGTGAAAGCTTTTTAATTTGACCGGTATCGGTAGCATTCTTTTCAGATGGTGCTGTTGCGGTGTAAACAAAGTCAACCTCATCTATTGCAATATCAGTAAAGCAGAAGGGAAGCTCGGTTTCTTTTGTTTCCTCTTGGTCTTCGGTTACAAAGAGCATATCAATCAGTCGGTCAAATACATCAAGTATTGAACCGGTAACGGTGTTAGCGCCATAAAAGCTTGAAAAACTGCCGTCAGGCTTATATAAAACTGCGCCGTAATAAGAGCCGTTACTTAATACATATATATAGCCGTTTGAGTCAATGGCGATTTTTTCGGGCTTATACTCAAAGTCTGCGGGAATAACATCATCCTTAGGTAAAAGAAGCATCTTTTTAACCTGCTTTGCAGAGTTAAGTACAATTACGCGGCCGTTGTTTGTATCGGCAATATAAATATCGCCGTTTTTATCAACAAAGGTTGCGTTTATACCGATGGTGTCCAATGTTTCACCATTGTACTGAATATTTTGAATTACCGAATTAAGGGTGTAATCAGGGTTGATTATAACCACTCTGCCGTTTTGCTTATCTGTAAGATAAATAAGATTGTTTTTATCTACAAATACATCTGAAGGTGCATTAAAACCTGTAATGCCAAGGTCGCCGCCGGTGATGGTAGTTTCATACTCATACATAGGTGCTGTATAGCTTGGCTGCTGTGTACCGGGGGCGGTCCAATAGGTATAGGTGTCATAAGCCTCTTTTTGAAGTGATGCGGCCGATGCGGGGGTAATAAGGATTGCCGACATCAACATTATAAGCATTACCAGAAGGCAAGCTTTACGACACCATGCGCCTTTTAAAAAGCCATGTTTTTTCATAAAATTTACCTCCTATGCTTATTTAATACCCGAACTACTCATGGTTTGGGTAACGCTACGCTGTGTTACCAAGTAAACCAAAATAGGCGGAATCATCATAATAACGGTAACAGCCATGGCGCAGCCCTGACGCGCAATACCACTTTGTGCAATGGTTGATGCCGCAAAGGGTAATGTTTTAAGCTCTTCACTGAAGATTGTACCGCCGGGTTGAATTGACCACAAATCACGGAATGAGAAAAGTGTTAAGGTAAGCCAGGCGGGCTTAACGTTGGGCATTGCAATCTGCCAGAAGGTTCTGAATGAGCCTGCACCGTCAATTTTAGCAGCCTCAATAAGGGCATCGGGCACGTTGCTTTCCATAAACTGTTTCATAAGGAATACACCCATTGAGGAGGGTATCATAGGTAGGATGTATGCCCAGTAGGTATCAATCATACCTAGACCCGAATAGATAAGGTAGCGGGGGATTTCAAGGGTGTAGGCGTTATAAAGAAGTGACATTTGAACAACTGCAAAAATAACAGTTTTACCCTTAATGTTGGTTTTTGCAAGTACATAAGCGGCGGCAGAACCAACCAAAACGTGGAAGAAGGTGGTAACTACGCTGACAAATATACTGTTAAATGCATATCTTGAAAGGGGAACTGCCAGGTTGTCAAGCAGGCTGGGAAGTGTAAGGTAGCTTGCAACGGTTGGCGAAATAACATAAAATCTGGGCGGGAAAACCAAAAGCTCATCAAGGGGCTTAAAGGAAGTAATGATACAGTAGTACATCGGCAGTACCGAAAACAGACCAAACAGTATCAAAAACAGGGTGTAGAAGAAGTTGCCGCCCTTACTACGGGTAAATCTTTTATATTGGTCGCGGCGAGAGGCTTTAAGCTTTAATTTTTGAAGCTTTCTCTGGTCCGCTTTACTCATTGTAGCTTGCATTTACTCTCTACCTCCCCGCCATATTAACTAACTTACCAAGCAATGACTTGGTAGCAAACATAAGAATAAACAGTACAACCGAAATTGCTGCGGCGTAACCCATTTCATAACGCGATGTACCAACGTCGGTAATAAGTGATACTATGGTATCGGCCGAGTTGTTGATACTTGGGTAACCGCAAAGTGCTATTGGAACAACACTTATTGAGAAGGCTGACTGAATCTGCATAACAACACCGAACATCATTATGCTTTTCATTGAAGGGATGGTGATGTACCAAAGCTCATGCCAGCGATTTTTAACACCGTCAATGGCGCCTGCCTCATAAAGCTCAGGGTTAACATTTTGTAAGCCTGATATATTTGAAAGGAAGGTAACACCCATACTCATCCACAACTGTACTATACATATAATAGGTAGTGCGTAGCTGGGGTTTTTAAGCCACTGAATAGGCTCCACTATAAGGCCCCACGAAAGCAGGGTGCTGTTTATGTAACCGTAGGCGTCACCACTGAACAGGATTTGCCAAATGAAGTAAACGTTACCTGCCAAGGCCGGTGCATAGAACATAAATGATAAAAGCGTACGAACAGAAGGACCAAATTCGTTAACCATCCATGCCAGCATAAACGCTACAAAGAAGCCTAACGGACCTGTTACAATGGCAAGCACCAAGGTGTTGCTGAGTGCTTTTGGGAAAACATCATCCTGTACGAACAAACGCAGATAGTTGTCTAAAAAGCCCCAACGTGGGGTTGACACTGCGTCAAAATCAAAGAAGCTGAGTACTACCGAGCTTATAACCGGTAATACGGTAAAGGCAAAGAACAAAATAAAGAAAGGCGAAAGCATAAGGTAATGAACCAAATTGGCTAAAAATCTATCTCTTTTTTGTTGTTTGCTAAGAACTGTAACAGTTTTTGCATTTTCCATTTAATTCGCCCTCCTTACTTTACATTATATTGATTACGCTTGCGCTCAATTTCTGCATCAGAAATTTCGGCCCACTTAATCATCATATCTTTTGCGTTTTTAGAGTTATTAACAACATTCCAGTAGGCTTGGTCAATTGACCTTGCGGTGTAGTAGCTACCGGGGATTTCAGGTACTTCCTGCATTCTTTCCCACTGTTTGATAAGTGCTGCTAAGCTGTCCTTATCCCAACCCATTTGCTTAAGTGCTTCGGGGTTAGCGGTGGCAACACGACCCGAAACGCCAAGTATTGATTCACAGTTGTTTGAATAGTTAAGCTGTGTTTCGGCGCTGGTCCACCATTTAAGGAATTCCCAACCAAGGTCAGGATTAGGTGATACCTTTAATATACCGCAACCGGTACCGGAGCCTGCCTGACAGTTATTTATAGTACCATCCTCACCCTTAAAGCCCGGGATTGGAACCATCTTCCACTTGCCGGTAACCTCAGGGGCTGCCATAGTAAGCTGAATGTACATGGTGTAATTTTGTATACCCATAGGCATGGTGCCTATACGGAAACGGTTGAAGAAGTCGGCAGTTACAGGGAACTTATACTCATTGAAGAAGTCGGTCCAGAATTCAAATGCCTTAATTGATGTAGCCGATGAAAGCTCGGTTCCGGAACCGTCTGCCTTATAAATTTTGCCGCCCATTTGCATTATAAGTGTGGGCAGTATGCTAAGCGAGCCAACACCTGCGTTAACCATTGCAGCGGTTGTAATTTGGGTGTAGGGCAAGCTTGCCTGAAGGTTATTTCTGTAAAGAACTGAAGAAATATCCAAAAACTCTTCCCAAGTGGTGGGGGGAGTAAGTCCAAACTCTTCAAAAATATCGGTACGATAGAAGAGCATATAGAAGTTAAGGGTATCGGGCAGGGCGTAAACACCTGCGGGCTTATCATCGGTAGAATCCTGGTCAAAGGTAAAGGGAAGCGCGGCATCCTTGGTCATAAAGCGCTCCATAACCTTGTCATAATCCTCAAACTGGGTTAAATCTACCATTGCGCCACGAAGTGCAAGGTTAACCGGCTCTGAACGGGCCATATGAAGTGAACAGTCAGGGCCCTTACCGGACAGAATTGCGTGTACATAGGATGCGTTTGACATCTTAAGGTTAACGCCTATACCTGTTTGTGGGGTGAATGAGGACTGGATAAGGTTGTTAAGCACGCGAATCTGGTCACGACCCCAGTTAGCCCAAATTGTAATGGTCTCCTCAGTTTCAAGGTCGCCTGAAATGTTATTGTAGTCGGCGCTGAAGGATGCTAAAAAGCGCTCAACGCTGTAGGTGAAGGAATCCCACCAGCCGCAGGAGGGGTCAACCAAGGTTGCCTCAGGTGCGGCAATTTCAATATAGTCAATGTTAAGACCCATTTCCATCATTGTGTAAACAAGGGCGCTAACACTGGTGTAGTTGTTATAGAAAAGTGATTTATACTGGTGTGCCTTGCGCTTATGGTCGTGCATATTATCCAAAACCTCAGAAAGTGCACGAATTGTGGTGGCGTTGGTACCACCTGCCTGACCAGCAAGCTCCTCGGTCTGGGCGGCAATGCGATTAAGCTCGGCACTGTACTGCTCTAACTTTTCAAGGAAGTTGGGGATTTGGTCAAATAAGGCATAGTCACGGTTATTATCGGGCGACTCACCGGTGATTTTAATCATATCGCGGTAAAGGTTACCAACATGGTAAACAACCTCTTTAAGCTCACGAACGGTGCTGGTCATTTCACCAAGGTTTACCTCCATTGAAAGGTAGTTGGTGCCCTCATCAAGGTAGATTAAGTAGGGGTTGCCCTTATCGTCGCCAAACTGCTCATATTTCCAGTCAAGGTCGTATGTAAAGCAAACGCTTTCAGCCTCAGCAAAGGGTACCTTGCCGTTTACCATAAGGCGGCGGTATGAGTTACCGTTAAGCACATGTGACTGCTGATAACGGAATGCTAGCTTGTAATAGCCTGCAGAAGGAACGTTAACCTCCCAAGTGAGGCGCTGACCGGGGCTTGCCCAGTTAACATCACCAACATAGTTAATACGGGTGAGGTATGGGTTGGAGCCGCTTTCAGACGAAACACTGGGGTCGGTCTGGTCATACTGGTCAATAAGTGAATATGTATTTTTATAAAGGGCATCTTCACCCTCAATTTTAATGGTTTCAGCGGTAGCGTTTAAGGATGTATCATATTCGGCAGAAACTTCGCTGTAAGGCTTATACTGCGTGGGGGGACAAAGAACAATGGAATCAAGAGCAAAAGGTTCAGCAACCGACTCAACGGTCAGGGTGTGTGCGCCTGCGGTGAGCGGTAATGCATAGGGGGATGACTCTAAGCCGGTGGGGTCGGTGAAATATGCCTCTTGGAACATAAATACCTCAACCTGCTCGGCAGCAAACTCATTGCCGATACCGTCGGTACGAACGGTGGTGGTTTTGGGATTGCCGTTTTCATCCAAAACAGGGTTGCCCTGCTCATCTAAAACGGGGTCGGCATTATCGGTGAACAGACGGGGCAGCTCAAACTCCTGCATGCCGTCAAAAAGAACCTTGCCGTCAACCTTAAGGCCAATAGCCACGGGGTTTTTACGGCTGGGCATTGCATAGTAGTTGAACTTAACGGTGTAAAGACCGTCTGCGGGAACGGTTACATTGTAGGTAACGGCGCCGTCCTCATTAGTCCACTTAATAACGGTTGAAGCCTCTTTGCCGTTTTCGGGCTTAAAGGTGGCAACCTTTTCAACCTCTGCCCCAACCGATGCGGCAAAGTTGACTGCATCTATAACGATTTCGCCGTTGGCAGCCGAAAAATCGCCCGCCGCAGCCATATAATCCTCATAGGACTGCAGATTTGACAAGGAACCGCTTGGCATATTTGCCAAGGTGTCGGTAACCTCGTTTTCGGCAGAAACGCCGGTTACACATACGCCTGTGAAAAGCATAACCAACGAAAGTGCCAAGCTTAGGATTTTTTTCATTGTTCTTCTCCTCCGATTTAATGTGTTTTGCTAAAACGCTTAAACCGCAGTAACCACTAGCCATATTTTATATTAAATATAACAGAGTAGTTGCGCGCACGCATGCGCCTGCGTAGAAACATAGTTTTACAGTACGGAAAATACCGCCTCAGTGAACTTTTTTCACCGAAACGTTACTTTTCGCACCTAATTTAACTATTGTTTTATGCAAAAAAGGCAAAAAAGAGGGTCTTTTTGTCAAAAAATACCACTATGTAACCCAAAAACTTGCCCAAAAACCTGCATAAATTTTTATGCACTTTTTAAGGTTTGCAAACAATGTTTGCCTAAATTTGGTAATTTTCAACAACAAAAACGGGCTCTTTGCACACTTCGCCCCTCTGCAATAATATTTTATCATATTTTTACTACATTTAAAGTCTAAAATTTACCTATAAAATCTTTAAATTTTAAACCGTTTTTCGCCCAAAAAATCGCAAGTTACTAAATATTGTGGTTTTTGTCGTTTTTTGGTTGTACAAACCGCAATACGCGTTCATACTTTCCTTTGTTTAAAAAAACGAAAAAATTTTTTGAAAATCGCACCAACCCACGCCTTTAAGCAGGGGACAAAAAACAAGGCATAAATAAATATCCACCCGCATAGCGGGTGGTTTTTCATTTTCGGGCATAGCCCTAATGTTACTGGCTACGCACAAGTGCGTTTGGGTATTGCCTGCCAGCCACGCAACTATTACCCGCCACACATAAATGTGTCGTTTCGTGTGGGCTTCCCCTTGAGGGGAAGCTGTCACATAGTGACTGATGAGGTGTAGCCGCCAAAAGCGGCGTTAATTTTATATTTAAATAGAAA
>JAFNZJ010000025.1 GCA_017382915.1 Clostridia bacterium
CAGGAAAATTTAAGGGGCGTCAGGGTTGTAAAATCATATGTGCGTGAAGACTATGAGAATAAAAAATTCGGCTCGGCATCGGGTGAAATTTATAACGACTTTGTAAAGGCTGAAAGGCTAATTGCCTTTAACAACCCCTTAATGCAAACCTGTATGTACGGCTCAATGCTGCTTATTGCTTGGCTTGGTTCACAGTTTATTGTTTCCAAATCAATGACCGAGGGTGAACTGCTTACCATGATAACCTACGCATTGCAGGTACTGTCCAGTCTTATGATGCTTTCAATGATATTTGTAATGATTACAATTTCGCGTGCGGCGGCCGAGCGTGTTTGTGAGGTGCTGGGCGAAGAAACCGACCTTAAAAACCCCGAAAACCCCGTTTATGATGTAAAGGACGGCAGTATAGTTTTTGAAAATGTAAACTTTGGTTACGGTAAAAGCGGGGGCAAGGGTGCCCTCTGCCTTAAAAATATAAATGTAAGTATTGCATCGGGTGAAACGGTTGGTATAATCGGCGGTACAGGTAGCGCAAAATCAACCTTTATAAGCCTTATACCAAGACTTTATGATGTGACTAGTGGACGCGTTATGGTTGGCGGCGTGGACGTAAGGGATTATGACACCACCGCACTTAGAAATCAGGTTTCGGTAGTGCTGCAAAAAAATGAACTTTTTTCAGGCACAATTAAGGAAAATCTTCGTTGGGGTAATGAAAACGCCACCGATGATGAAATTATAAAAGCCTGCAAACTGGCGCAGGCCGACGGCTTTATAGCCGAATTTCCGGGCGGATATGACACCCTTATTGAGCAGGGCGGCACCAATGTTTCGGGCGGTCAAAAACAACGTCTTTGTATTGCCCGCGCGCTACTTAAATCACCTAAAATACTTATTTTGGACGATTCAACAAGCGCGGTTGATACCAAAACCGATATGCTTATAAGAAAAGCCTTTGAGCAGGAAATCCCCAACACCACCAAAATTATTATTGCACAGCGTATTTCATCGGTGGAGCATGCCGATAAAATAGTAGTTTTGGATGATGGTAATATAAGCGCAGTGGGAACACATAAAGAACTGTTAAAGACCAGCGATATTTATAAGGAAGTATACGAGTCACAAGTGAAGGGAGTGGTTGGCCAATGATGGGTGGAAGACCCCCTATGAGAAGACCCGGTATGGGCCCCGGTGCACCACGCGCCAAACTTGACAAAAAAGCCGCAGTAAGGCTTATAAAACTTTTAATGCAGTATAGGGTAAGGCTGTTAATAGTATTTGTTTGTATTATTATAAGCGCCGTTGTTAACGTTATGGTATCTTCGGCAGTCGGTACCCTTATTGACAGTTACATCGCCCCAATGGTGGCCGATGCGGATGCAGGACTTGTGCCAAACTTTACCCCACTACTTAAAGCAATACTGGTAATGGGCGTGGTTTGTTTATTTGGTGTTGCCGCTAACTATATTTATAATATTATTATGGTAAGCGTAGCCCAAGGCACACTAAAAAAGGTAAGGGATAGTATGTTTTCACATATGCAGACCTTGCCAATAAAGTATTTTGACACCAATTCGCACGGCGATATTATGAGCCACTATACCAATGATGCCGACACCTTAAGGCAAATGATATCCCAAAGCATACCACAACTTTTTAACTCTATCATTTCAATTTCTTCGGTGTTTTTTGCCATGCTTTCAATAAGCATTTATTTAACTGTTTTTGTGCTTATTACTGTATTTTTAATGATGCTTATTGCAGGTAAAATAGGCGGTAGAAGTTCAAACTTTTTTGTAAAACAGCAAAAGTCCCTTGGTACTATTAACGGCTTTATTGAAGAAATGGTAAACGGCCAAAAGGTTGTTAAGGTTTTTTGTTATGAGCAAAAGGCTAAAAAACGTTTTGACGCACTTAACAATGAACTTTGCCAAAATGCAACCGAAGCCAATAAATTTGCTAACGTGCTTGGCCCTGTTATGAATAATATAGGTCATATACAGTATGTGCTTGTTGCGGCGCTTGGTGCTATTTTGGTAATAACACAGTTTGGTAGTATACCGGGCGTTGCCTTTGGCGGACTTTCGGGACTTACCCTTGGCGATATAGCATCATTTTTACTTCTTAGTAAAAGTTTTACAATGCCTATTAACCACATTTCACAGCAAATCAATGCGGTTGTTATGGCCCTTGCAGGTGCATCACGAATATTTAATCTTTTGGATGAAACAAGTGAGCAGGATAACGGCTATGTAATGCTGGTAAATGCTAAAGAGACCGATGACGGCTCTATTGAAGAAGCACCCCACCGCACAGGTATGTGGGCTTGGAAACACCCCCACAGTGACGGTAGCGTAACCTATACCAAACTTGCGGGTGACGTTACACTCACCAACGTGGATTTTGGCTATAATGATAAAAAGCAGGTTTTGTATGATGTAACCCTTTATGCCAAACCGGGTCAAAAGGTTGCCTTTGTAGGGGCTACGGGTGCGGGTAAAACCACCATAACCAACCTAATAAACAGGTTTTATGATATACAAAGCGGTAAAATTCATTATGACGGTATTAATATTACCAAAATCAAAAAGGCAGATTTGCGCCGTTCACTTGGAGTGGTACTTCAGGACGTTAACCTATTTACAGGTACCGTTATGGAAAATATCCGCTATGGTAAACTTGATGCCACCGATGATGAGTGTATTGCCGCCGCAAAATTGGCGGGGGCAGATGGTTTTATTAAAATGTTGCCGGATGGTTATGACACCATCCTGTCGGGTGATGGTTCAGGTCTTTCGCAAGGTCAGCGTCAACTTATATCAATTGCTCGTGCAGCGGTTGCCGACCCACCCGTTATGATACTCGATGAGGCAACAAGCTCAATCGATACCCGTACCGAAGCAATAGTTCAAAAGGGTATGGATAGCCTAATGAAAGGTCGAACGGTTTTTGTAATTGCTCATAGACTTTCTACGGTACAAAATGCGGATGTTATTATGGTGCTTGATAAAGGTAAGATTATTGAGCGCGGAAGCCACGATGAACTTATAGCCCAAAAGGGTA
>JAFNZJ010000026.1 GCA_017382915.1 Clostridia bacterium
ATAAAAATAAATAAAACTAAAGGACTTGAGAATTTCCTCAAGTCCTTTTTTATATGTTGCATTTATTTACCGCCTTGAACTAATAGGCGAAATAGTGTATAATAAAATTAATGATTAACCAATTAAAAAGGGGGTGCTGTATATGAATGAAAAATTAGCAGAACTTAGAAAAAAGTCTATGTCTTTGCCACTGGAGCCCGGTGTTTATATTATGAAAAATAAGCAGGGTAAAATCATTTATATTGGTAAGGCAAAAAAGCTTAAAAACCGCGTAAGCTCATACTTTGGCAGTAATAAACAGCACACCCTCAAGGTTATAAAAATGGTGGAGCAGGTGTATGATTTTGACTACATTATTTGCGACACCGAGCTTGAAGCCCTGCTGCTTGAATGCTCACTTATAAAACAGCATAGCCCCAAGTATAATATTTTACTTAAGGATGATAAGGGTTATCACTACATTAAAATTACGGCGGGGGATTGGCCCACTATAAGTGAGGTTAAGCAAAAATTAAATGACGGCGCCGAATATTTGGGCCCGTATAATTCGGGTTGGATATTAAAACAAACCATTGATGAGGCGCAAAAAATATTTAAACTGCCCCGTTGTTCAAAGCAGTTTCCGCGTGATATTGCTAAAACCCGCCCCTGCCTTAATTATCATATAGGACTGTGCTCGGCACCCTGTAGCGGCAAAATAAAGCAGGCCGATTATATTGAAAGCGTACGCTCGGCGGTAGAGTTTATTAAGGGCGGCAGCGTCAATACCGCCGCACTGCTTAAAAAACAAATGCAGCAGGCGTCGGATAATTTAGATTTTGAACTTGCCGCAAAGCTAAGGGACAGAATAAACGCCCTTTCCCGCGCAGCCGAGCGCCAAAAGGTTATAACCTCCAGCTATAAGGAGCAGGATATTATAGCCTCTGCCCGCACAGAAAACGCACTTTGCTTTGCGGTAATGTGCTTTAGGGCGGGGCACCTTACCGATATGAGCTGCCACATTATCACTATGCAGGATGACCTTATTTCATCCCGTAGCGAGTTTTTAGAAAGGTATTACAGCACCGCCCACGAAATACCGCGCCGCATAGTGCTTGACGGTGAAATTTTAGATGCCGTACTTTTAGAGCAGTGGCTTAAAAGCAGGGTAGAGCATACCGTTAATATTGTTATACCAAAGCAGGGTGAACAGTTAAAACTGGTTAAAATGTGCGCCTTTAACGCCGCCGAATATTTGGCAAAATCAAAGCAGCTAGAAACACCCGAAACGGCCGCCTTGGATGAGCTTGCCCGCCTTTTAGAGCTATCTTCACCGCCAAACTATATTGAAGCCTACGATATATCGCACACTATGGGCAATGAAAATGTAGCGGGTATGACGGTGTTTGAAAAGGGTAAACCCCTTAAAAAGGCATATAAGCGTTTTAGAATTAAAAGCTTTGAAGGGCAGGATGATTATCGCTCCATGGCGGAGGTGCTTGACCGCCGCTTTAATGAGTATGAACTGGCCCAAAAAGCGGGGGAGAGTGAAGGCTTTGGCCGCCTGCCCGATTTAATTTTGCTTGATGGTGGTAAGGGTCAAATTGGTGCAGTACAGCCCGTAATAAACAGGCATAATATTACCGTGCCGATTTTTGGTATGGTTAAGGATTCAAAGCACCGCACCAGAGCCATTGCCGTTAGCGGCGGTGATATTTCAATCCGCGCCAACCACAGGGCATATACACTTATTGCCACAATCCAAGAGGAAACTCACCGCTTTGCCATAAACTATCACAGAACCAGTAGTAGAAAAAAAGCCCTTACTGCCGAGCTTTCGCTTATTGAGGGGCTTGGTGATAAGCGCATTAAACTGCTTTTAAAGGTTTTTGGCGGTGTGGAGGCAATAAAAAATGCCACAGCGGATGAAATAAAAGCCAAAACGGGTATACCGCTAAATGTTTGCCAAAAAATTTATGATTTTTATAACTAATATTTTTTGTAAAAAATTATCAAATTTCTATTGATTAAAGCGCTAAAAAATGTTAAAATAAAGTATACCATGAATAAATATTGTAAAGAAAGGCTTGGTGATATCCGTGCAAGAGATTTTAAATGCAATAGCCTCCTTTTGGGAGCTTATAGTTTATCTTATTTTAAATTTCCGTCTGGCAGATTTTTTGGATATTGCTGTTGTGGCCTTTCTTATTTATAAGTGCATTGGCTTTTTCCGCCAAAATCGTGGTGGCCAGCTTGCCAAGGGTATACTTATTATACTTGCTGTTGCGGGTATAGCCGCCCTGTTTGATATGGTATCGGTAAACTGGTTAATGCAAAGGGTTTTTGATTCAGTACTAATCGCTGCGGTTATTATCTTCCAACCTGAAATCAGGCGCGCGCTTGAGCATATGGGTACCAGTAAGCTTGGTAAGTTTGGTATTGCGTCTGAGCTTGACGGTGAAAACACCCAGCTTGCCCGCACCATTGATGCCGTTAGTAAGGCGGCAGGCTCCATGCAGGAGGCAAAGTGTGGCGCACTAATCGTTTTTGAGCGTACAACCCAGCTTGGTGATATTATTTCAACCGGCACCTTGGTTGATGCCGCATCATCACCTGCACTTATAACCAACATATTCTTTCCAAAATCGCCACTTCATGACGGCGCTATGATATTAAAAGACGGCAAGGTACACGCCGCAGGCTGTATTTTACCGCTTAGCCAAAATCAAGAGCTTAATAAAGCGCTTGGCACCCGCCACCGCGCAGCCCTTGGTATGAGTGAAAACTCCGATGCCGTTGTGGTTGTCGTGTCAGAGGAAACAGGCACCATTTCGGTTGCCGTTAACGGTGAACTCCGCCGTGGGTTTGACACCATTACCCTTCACACCGAGCTTACCGACCTTTTGGTTGAAAAGGCAAGTGAAAAGGTATCACTGTTTAGCAAAATTACTTCTGTTTTTAAATCTAAAAAAAACAGCAAAAAATAACTTTACTTTAAAGGGGTGAATAACAATGCCATTTATTAGCAAGCTGTCAATTAAAAAACTGTTTGATAATAAAAAGTTTTGCATAATTCTTTCAACCATACTGGCGGTTGCTTTTTGGTTTGTTATCACCGTTAATGAATCGCCCGATTCTGAAAACACTATAGGCGGCCTTTCGGTTTCAATACCTATTGAAGGCTCGGTGGTAAGTGAAATGGGTATGGATGTTATTGGTGACCCTGCCGCGTATACCGCAAGCGTTACGGTTAAGGGTCCTGCCTATGTGGTTAGTGACCTTTCGGCTAAGGATATTTTGGTAACCGCCGCTATTTCAAATGTTACCAATGCGGGCACCTACTCACTTGATTTAAGGGCAACCAAGCAGGCGGGCGCGGATGATAATTTTGAAATCACTTCAATTTCACCCCGCAGTATAAATGTTACCTTTGATTATATTGAAACAAAGCAGTTTTCGGTTACGGCCCAGGCTATTGGCTATAAGGCGGTATCGGGCCTTGTTGCAGAGCAACCCTTTGTTAGTGACGGCAATAACGCAGTTCTTAATTTAAAGGGCTCGCGCACCAATATTGAAAAGGTTGCAAAGGTCGTAGCTTTGGCAGAGGTTAATAAAACCTTAAGCAAAACCGAAACCTTTGACGGCACCCTTAAAATTTATGATATAAAGAATAAAGAATTACCGCTTGAAAACTATACAATAACTACATCTGATGGTTTATCGGCACCCAATATGCAAATTACTGTGCCCATTTATAAAGAAAAAATTGTGCCGGTTAAAGCACAGTTTGTAAATGCACCGGCCTACTTTGCATCCAAAACCATTTCACATAGTCTTTCAACCACTACAATTTTAATTAGTGGACCGCCCGAAACGGTTGACACAATTACTGAAATAAAGCTTAGTGAAATTGATTTTGATAAAATTACCGCTAAAAATCAAAGCTTTGAAGCGGCAATAATCCTGCCCGAGGGTGTAAAAAATAAAGATAATATTGAAACCGTTACGGTTAAAATAACAGGTCTTGATAATTACACCACCCGCACCTATACCGTTTCAAATATAGTTGTTAAAAGCGGTGGTAAAACCGCCACCCTTTCACGAAATATTCGTAATGTTAAGGTGTTTGGTCCAAAATCAGTTTTAAACGGTATGTCGGCATCCAAACTTTATGCCGAGGTTGATACCGCCGGACTTGAGTCGGGTGAGCATACCGTTACCGCCCGTATCAAGTGTAAGGAATCGGGTAAGGTATGGCAAATAGGCACCTATACCGCAACGGTTAATATTAAATAAAAAAATCAGCCTGTCCGAATTACTTCGGCGCAGGCTGTTTGCCTATTTATACCGCACAATTAAAATTTGTCCCTCATAGTATGGTATGAGGTGATTTTATGTTTATTATAATCTTACTGTCACTTGCGGTTATAACCATGCTTGTAGGTATTACCGAGCTTATTAGAAGATTTTGGCTTTATATTATAACCCCAAAGGATACACCAAAGCAAATGCTTATGGTTTTTTTAAAGGGTGATACCGCCATTCAGCAGCTACGCGCCGCGTCGGAGTATATTTCGTGGGAGGGTCCAAATACCTTTTACGGCATAGCCGCTATTGATTTAGGGTTAAGCGATGATACAAAAAAGCAGGTTAAAAAACTGGTAAATAGCCGCAGTGATATGATTTTTGGCAAGGAAGATATTGAACAGTTTATAAAAGATTTTAACTAAAAAAGGGGGTAAGACTGTGACAGAAGGCAGTGCATCAAAAAAGACTGAAAAGCTCAACGGTTCGGTTGAATATATTACATATACCAACAATTCAAACGGCTATACTGTTGCGGTTTTGCGCCTTAATGATGACAGTATAACCATAGTCGGCACAATGCCCTTTTTGGCGGTAGGGGACTGTGTGGAGGTTACGGGGTATTTTGATTCACACCCCGTTTATGGTCCGCAGTTTAAAGTACAAAGCTTTGAAAAGGCCGCCCCGTCTGATACCGCATCAATTTTGCGCTACCTTTCATCGGGTGCAATAAGGGGCGTTGGACCCTCCACCGCCCGAAACATTGTTGAGCGGTTTGGCGACAGGGCGCTGGAGGTTATTGAAACCCAGCCTGAACGCTTGGCAGAAATTCGCGGTATTTCACTTGATAAGGCGGAAAAAATCGCCAGCGAATATTCAAAGCAGTTTGGCGTGCGTGATGTAATGCTGTTTTTAAGTCCCTTTAGGGTATCGCCTGAGGGGGCATTAAAGGTATTTAATGCCCTTGGCAACAGTGCCACCGAAATTATTAAAAACAACCCCTATGTTTTATGTAGTGAGGATATTGGCTTTTCCTTTGAAAAGGCGGAGGAAATGTCGCATTATTTTGCAATACCAAAGGATAGTGACTGCCGTATTGCCGCAGGTGTTGAGTATGTTTTAAAGCACAATCTTTCAAACGGTCATACCTGCCTGCCTAAAGAAAAGCTGGTAGATACCGCCGCCCGCCTTTTGGAGTGTGAGCCTGATGAGGTTAACGCGGTTTGTGACCAAATGCTAAACACCCTGCAGTTAAGACTGGCCGTTATTGATGAAACGGATTTTGTGTTTTTACCTAAATATTTTTTGGCAGAGGAATTTGTTGCCGCCCGCCTTTCGGTACTGCTTAAATATTCACCGCCAAGCGAGCTTATGGCCGACCTTGAAATAGATTTTATTGAAAAGCAGCAGAATATAAGGTACGAGGATATGCAGCGTGAGGCCATAAAAACCGCCGTTTCAAGGGGTATTATGGTTTTGACAGGTGGTCCGGGTACGGGTAAAACCACCACCCTTAATGCCATTATTAAAATTTTAAAATCAAAGGATTTAAACATTGCTTTAGCGGCACCAACAGGTCGCGCCGCCAAGCGTATGAGTGAGCTTACCGGTTGTGAGGCTAAAACTATTCACCGCCTGTTGGAGGTAGAGTGGAGCGATGATGAACGCCATGTTTTTGCCCGCAATGAAAAAAATCCCCTTAGCTGTGATGTCCTTATAATTGATGAAATGTCAATGGTGGATATACTGCTTTTTGAAAGCCTGCTTAGGGCAGTAAGGCTTGGCACCCGCGTTATTATGGTTGGTGACTATGACCAGCTGCCAAGCGTTGGTGCAGGTAATGTGCTTGCCGACATTATAAATTCACATACAGTGCCGACCGTTGCCCTTAAAAAGGTTTTTCGTCAGGCTATGGAAAGCTTAATTGTTGCCAATGCACACTGTATTATATCGGGTAATGAGCCCGACCTTAATTCTAAAACATCTGACTTTTTTATGCTGCAAAACCTTAACCCCGCTTTAGCTACTGAACTTGTGACCGAGCTTTGCACCAAGCGTCTGCCCGATGCCTATGGTTATAAGCCCCTTACCGATATTCAGGTGCTTTGCCCATCAAAAATGATGGAGCTTGGCAGTGTAAACCTTAACAATCTTTTACAGGACAAGCTTAATCCCAGCGTTAAAGACACTAAAAAGGTTGTCTATAAGGGCTTTGAACTGCGTGAAGGCGATAAGGTTATGCAGATAAAAAATAACTATGATATTTTATGGACTGCCGATGACGGTGAATCGGGTAGTGGCGTTTTTAATGGTGATATAGGTATTTTAGAAACGGTTGACCGCAAAAACGGACTGGTAAGGGTCCGCTATGATGATAAGGTCGCCACCTATTACGGTGAAAATATTGGCGAGCTTGAGCTTGCCTATGCTATGACTATACATAAAAGTCAGGGCAGTGAGTTTGAGTGCGTTGTTTTACCAATTTTAGATACACCTAAAAAGCTTATGTACAGAAATCTGCTTTACACCGCCGTTACCCGTGCTAAAAAGCTTTTAATTATAGTAGGCAGTAGACAGGCCGTGCTTTCAATGGTAGAAAATAACCGCAAAAGCTTAAGGTACACATCCCTTAAAAAGCGCTTGGAGGATATTTTTGTTGACTAATGTAATAGAGCGATTTTTAAGCCTTATTTACCCTAACCGTTGCTTGCTTTGTAATAAAATAATCAGTGGCAAATATTTTTGCAGTGATTGTGCGGGTGAAGTTGCACCAATAAAAATTAAAACCTGCCCCGACTGCGGTTTGGTTATGTCAGACTGCGCCTGTAAATTTTATTTTTATTATTTTGATGAAATAGTATCCTGCTTTGAGGGCAGTGATAATGCTAAAAAGGCATTTTATTCCTTTAAGTTTTACGGCAATTATTTGGGGTATAAATATTTTGCAGATGAAATGGTAAACCGTATAAAAAGCAAAATGACGGTAATTGATTTTGACTTTATAACGGCGGTGCCATCACATAGGTCTAATAAATCCACCCGCGACTACGACCCCGTTTATGCTATGGCAAGGTATATTTCAAAAAGGGTCAAGCTGCCCTTTAAAAGGGTTTTATACCAACCAAA
>JAFNZJ010000027.1 GCA_017382915.1 Clostridia bacterium
CCAATTTATTAAAATAAAAACACCATTTAACGGAAGGTTGACAGTAAGTTGAAGGTATTTCAGGTTAATTCTGTTTGCGGTACGGGTAGCACAGGTCGCATTGTTTGTGATATAAAGCAAATGCTTAAAAACAGTGGTAATGATTGCCGTATTGCTTATGGTAGGGGCTTTTTTGATGACCCTGATTGCGTAAAAATTGAAAATGACTTGGTTTTTAAAGCACATGTGTTTTTTTCACGCATTACTGACAGGCAGGGCTTTTATTCTACCGCAGCAACCCGCAGATTAGTGCGCGATATTGAGCAGTTTAACCCCGATATTATCCATCTGCACAATATACACGGTTACTACCTTGACATAAGGGTTTTGTTTGAGTTTTTGAAACAGTATAACAAACCTGTTGTTTGGACCCTTCATGACTGCTGGGCCTTTACGGGACACTGTGCATATTTCAGCTTTGCAGGTTGTGAAAAATGGAAGACAGAATGCGGTCAGTGTCCCCAAAAAAGTGCATATCCCGCAAGCGTTTTAATTGATAATTCAAAAAAATCCTTTAACCTTAAAAAGGACTTGTTTACCGATATAGATAATTTGCAAATTGTAACCCCTTCAAATTGGCTTAATGGTGTGGTTAAGGAATCTTTTTTGAAAAAATTCCCCGTTACCACCATATATAACGGCATTGACCTAAATGTTTTTAAGCCACTTAAAAGTGATTTTAAATCTAAAAACGGTTTAAGCGGTAAAAAAGTTGTTTTGGGTGTTGCAAATGTGTGGGAAAAGCGCAAAGGTCTTGATGATTTTATAAAGCTTAGCAAAGTTTTGCCGAATGATTATAAAATTGTTTTGGTGGGACTTAGTGAAAAGCAAATTGCAGCCTTACCCCAAAATATTTTAGGTATTTCACGCACCGAAAACATAAACCAGTTGGTTGAAATTTATTCCGCCGCCGATGTTTATGTCAATACAAGCGTTGAAGAAACAATGGGTCTTACCACCGTTGAAGCCTTGGCATGCGGTACACCCGCAGTGGTTTATAATGCCACCGCCGTGCCCGAAATGGTTAATGAAAAATGCGGAAAGGTTGTAAATGCGGGGGATATAGATGGTCTGATAAAGGCTATAACCACCGTTGATGTTAGGGCGGAGGATTGTCTTCTGCGTGCCGCTGAATTTGAAAAGGATAAACAGTATAATATTTATCTTAACCTTTACAAAAACACATTAGGTAGTGAAAAGTAATATGGCAAATGAATTAAATCAAACCACCGAAAAGCTGCATAAATGTCAGCTTTTATTGGCAAGTGAGCTTAAAAGACTTTGCGAAAAGCATAATATAAAATATTATATGATAGCGGGCACCCTGCTTGGTGCAGTTAGGCATAAGGGCTTTATTCCGTGGGATGATGATATGGACTTTGCCATTATGCGCTGTGATTATGCAAGGTTTTTAAAGGTTTGCAAAGCAGAGCTTGGCGAAGATTTTGTCTTACAAGAAATGTTTATTGATAAAAACTATGCCTTGCCTATGGCAAAGTTGCTTTTAAAGGGGACCGTTCTTGCTGAATATACTACAGTAAATAATAAGGCACTAAAGGGTATTTATATTGATGTATTTCCCTTTGACAGTATACCCGACAGTGAAGCTTTAAGAAAAAAACACAGCCGCAAAATATATATTTTAAAATATTTGTTTTTGGCAAAGCAAAGCTATAAATTTCCTAAAAAGGGTGAGTATAAAAAAAGCCTTATTTACGCTTTGTTAAAGTTTGCTTCATTTTTTGTTACCAAGTCTTTTTTGCGTAACAGTTTAGAAAATGAGCTTTGCCGTTTTAAGGGTGAAAAAACCAAAAAGGTTGCCGCAATTGGTGGTGCCTACCCATATAGTAAGGAATCGGTTGAAAGGCAGTGGTTTGAGGAATCGGTGGAGCTTGATTTTGAAAATATTAAGCTTTCCGCCCCAAAGGACTACACCGAATATTTAACCTATTTTTATGGTGATTATATGACCCCTCCGCCCGAGGACAAGCGTGAAAATCGCCACAATGTTGTTAAACTGGATTTTGGAAAATATAATTTTTAAGGGGATTATATTATGAAAAAAGTTATAACCTACGGTACATTTGACCTGCTTCATTACGGTCATATTCAGCTTTTAAAAAGAGCTAAAGAAAAAGGGGATTATTTAATAGTTGCCCTTTCTACCGATGATTTTAACTGGAATTCAAAACAAAAAAAGTGCTACTTTTCATATGAGCAAAGAAAACTGCTTTTAGAATCTATTCGCTATGTTGATTTGGTTATTCCTGAAGAGAATTGGGAGCAAAAAATAACCGATGTTAAGGAGTATAAAATTGATACCTTTGTAATGGGTGATGATTGGCAGGGTAAGTTTGACTTTTTAAAGGATTATTGTGAGGTTGTTTATCTGCCCCGCACACCCGAAATTTCTACAACTCAAATTAAAACCGATTTAGGAAAATAGTATGAAAACATATTTAAAAAAGGTCCTTAAGGTATTAAGCTTAATACGCTTTGGCGATATTTGTGACCTTGTTAAAATAATTTTATCTTGCCCTATTGGGTTAATATTTAGGCTGTTTAAAAAAGATATTTGGATAGTCTCTGAAATGGAGCATACTGCCCGTGATAACGGCTATTGGTTTTTTAAATATATGCGCCAAAATCATCCTGACAGGGCAGTGTATTATCCAATACAATTTTCATCCCCCGATTATAAAAGGGTTGCCCCGCTCGGCAATGTAATTCCGCACGGCTCATTTAAGCACCACATTTATACATGGGCCGCCAGGGTTGATATAAGCGCCAGAACGGGTAGGGGACTGCCTGCATCATTTATGTGCCATCTTTTTCAGGTGCGCGGCTTTTACCCCTTTAAAACGGTGTTTTTACAGCACGGTGTTACTATGAATAAAGCCCCGTTTTTAGAGCAAAAGCGTAACCGTATTGATTTGTTTATTGCCGCTACCGAGGCTGAGGCAAAAGGCATAGTAAATGATTTGGGTTACAGCGCCCAAAAGGTAAAGGTTTTGGGCTTTACCCGTTATGATGAGCTTAATGAATTTAATGCAAATAATAATCAAATACTATTGATGCCGACCTGGCGTTTTTGGCTTTACCCCGATTTGGGCAGAATTACCGAGCAGGACAGGTTAAAGGTTAAAAATTCAAACTATGTAAAAACCTATTGCAGTTTTTTAAGCAGTAAAAGGCTTAATGATTTTTTAACCGAAAACAACCTTACCTTGTTGTTTTTTCCGCACAATCAAATGCAGCCGTTTTTGGGCGAATTTGAGGGCAATGAACGAATAAAAATAGCATCTACCGAAGAATATGATGTTCAAAAAGCCCTTAAGGAATCGGCATATTTAATAACCGATTATTCAAGCATTTCTTTTGATTTTGCATATATGAAAAAGCCGCTTTGCTATTTTCAGTTTGATTATGATGAGTTTAGAGAAAAGCATTACCCCGAAGGGTATTTTAGTTATAAAGACCACGGTTTTGGTCCGATTATTAAGACCGAGGATGATTTGATAACTGAAATAGAGCAGTCGTTTAAAAACGGTTTTGTTATGGATGATGTTTATAAAAGCAGGGTGGATGAAACCTTTAAATTCCGTGATAAAAATAACTGTAAAAGAACCTTTGAAGCTATTGAAAATTTAATCAAAGGGTAGTATAATAATTTAGCATTTTATTTTAAAGGATATGATTTTTTATGAGCGAATGTACACATGATTGTTCAACCTGTTCACAAAATTGCGGTGACAGAACCGAGCCCCAAAGCTTTTTAGAAAAGCCCCATGAGCTTAGCAACATTAAAAAAGTAATTGGTGTTGTAAGCGGTAAGGGTGGCGTTGGTAAATCGCTTGTTACCTCAATGCTTTCGGTTATTATGAAGCGCCGTGAGCATAATGTGGCTGTGCTTGATGCAGATATTACAGGTCCTTCAATACCTAAAGCCTTTGGTATTAAAGAAAAGGCAACAGGCAATGAGCTTGGTATTTTCCCTGTAAAAACCAAAACCGATATTAACATTATGTCGGTTAACCTTTTACTTGAAAATGAAACCGACCCCGTTGTTTGGCGCGGTCCTGTTATTGCAGGCACAGTAAAGCAGTTTTGGACCGATGTTATTTGGGGCGATACCGATTATATGTTTGTTGATATGCCACCCGGCACAGGTGATGTTCCGCTTACTGTTTTCCAGTCACTTCCTGTTGATGGTATCATTATTGTTACCTCCCCGCAGGAACTGGTTGAAATGATAGTTGACAAAGCAGTAAAAATGGCCGAACTTATGAATATCCCTGTTATTGGTTTGGTTCAGAATATGTCATACTTTGAGTGTGAGGGTTGCGGCAAAAAGCATTACCCCTTTGGCGACGGAAATATAAATGAAGTTGCAAAGCGTCACGGTATTAAAAATATCGCCGAACTGCCAATAAATCCTGAATTTGCAAAGGCTTGCGATGCGGGTGTAATTGAACTTTTTGAGGGCGATTATTTAAACACTTTGGCAGATGCAATTGAAAGCATTTAACCCACTATATTTAAATTTTTAGGCAGGCCTTTTAGGCCTGCCTTTTTATATACCCTGACATAGTAGTTATTTTGCACAATAATATACTGCTTTTTTGTAAAAAAAGTTAATTGTAAAAGGGGGTAGTTTTGTTGCATAATTATTCAGTAATTATCTACCTTAGTTTTTGTTAAAAATGCTCCCCTAAAATTGGGGAGCATTTTTAGTTATAATACACATGGTTTTGGGCTGTATGACCTGCTTGTTTACAGTACCCGCCAGCGCTGAGACACCTTTGGCAGATTCTTCTGCTGAAGCATTGCCCGAAAACCTTCTTTTTGTGGTTGAGGGCACTGAGCTTACCCTTAAAGAGGGCAAAGCTATTGCAGCAGCCCAGTCTGTTTTAGATGCTTATTACAGATAATTAGTTAAAAAAAGGTCCTCCAATAGGAGGGCCTTTTTTGTTATAATCTATTGCTTTTTTATTCCTCTTGACAAGTAGAGCAAAAAAATGTAAAATAACATAGAAATTATAAACTCTTGGAGGAATTATGAAAGGTATAGTTAAATCTGTTGCAGTAGTACTTACACTTTGTTTTATACTTTCTGCTTGCGGTGGCAGTGGGGAAGAGGTTATTTTATCATCAACACCTGCTTCTTCTGATATTTCAAGTGAAATCTCATCAGAGGTATTGTCGTCTGAAATATTGTCTTCAGCCGTTACTACTTCGGCACCCGCATCCAGTAAAAAGCCATCTGTCAGCAAAAAGCCGTCGTCAACCACCACTGTTACCAAACCCGTGGCAAATAGCGGCTATCAGTATAATACTAATTTGAATATTGAAGATAATGTTTTTATGGATTCTTTAATATACACAGGCTATAATATGAAAAAAGCATAGGGCAGACGGACTTATGTGGGTTTATATTTTGGCAAAATATAAAAGGGCAAAGGGTTGGCTTTCTAATATTACATACGCAGGCGGTTCCACAGGTTATGAAACCAAAAACGGCAAGCCTGATATTAAGTATTTTGAACGCAATGGTTTTGTTTGTGCATCCTTTGCAACCTATGTTTATTTTAATTATTTACCAAATGTAGCGGGTATTGATACATCTTCACTTCCACGCCCTGCCGATTCAAAACTGGCCGACAGCTGGTATAAAGCGGTTCAGCAGTGGGTTAAAAAAGGCTACTCTCGTGAGATTAAGTTTACCGCTTCAATTGATTCATCACGCTATATTGTCTTTAAACCTAAGGAGACCATTCCAATAGGTTCAATTATAATTTTCCGTCCACATAGTTCTACCGCTAAACGCGGCTCACATGTTGTTGTTTATGCAGGCTATAAAAACGGTAACCATTGGGTTTATCATGTAGGTACCAAAAACGGACCTGAAATGTGTGCGGTTGAGCGTATGCTATACGGTCCGGAGCCACAGTGGCCCTTAATGGTTGTTACTACACCAAGCAATATTCGTTTTGCCGCATCATTAGATTTAACGGTAACTAGTGATGATGGTACACCTGTAGTCGGTGCAGAGTTTAGTATTAAAAACACTAAAACAGGCGCCGTTACCAAGCTTGGTAAAACCAATGCGTCAGGTAAAATTAAAAAGGATAATTTAAACTATGGTGATTACACCTTAACCCAAACTGCTGCCCCTGCAGGCTATACAGCAGCTGCAGCTACCAAAATTAGTCTTAATACAAAAAATAACAGTTTAAATAGTATTAAGGTTGTTAATAAGGCAGTCGTTACCGAGTCGGTTTCATCCGATACAGTTTCATAAATAAAAACCTCTCACCACTGGTGAGAGGTTTTTTGTTGAATAAATTATAGTTTACTTATCAAAGCTTGGGTTAAATGAATAGAAGTTCTTTTCATTAAGCCTATCCTGTGCCAGGCGTAAACCTTCACCAAAGCGCTGATAATGAACGACCTCGCGCTGGCGTAAAAACTTAATTGCATCGCGTACATCGGGGTCGTCACAAAGCCTTAAAATATTATCATAGGTTGTGCGGGCTTTTTGCTCGGCCGCTAAATTTTCGTGTAGGTCGGTTATTACATCGCCCTTTGATTGTATATAGGCCGCAGTAAAGGGCACGCCCGCCGCCGATGCGGGGTAAATGCCTGTTGTGTGGTCTACAAAGTAGGTGTCAAAGCCGCTTTTTTTGATTTCTTCAATGCTTAAATCTTTAGTAAGCTGATATATTATTGAACCCACCATCTCAAGGTGTGCCAGTTCTTCTGTACCAATGTCGGTTAGTAAACCCTTAAGCTCAGGGTAGGGCATTGCAAAGCGCTGACTTAAATATCTAAGACTTGCTGCTAATTCGCCATCGGGACCACCATATTGACTGGCTATAACCTGCGCAAGTTTTGCGTTAGGTTTTTTAATTTTAATGGGGTACTGAAGCTTTTTTTCATATTGCCACATTATTTAATCAACTCGCTTTCGTTCTCCCAAGGCCAGGGTGGATTTAACCACCTGTAATCGCTGTCGCCAAAGGGGTCATTTACCGTTATTGGGCCGTATTTTTGCTCATATTCATTTTTATACTCCATAGCCTTGTGCTGATATTCTCTCATGCTTTTAAGCGCCTTAGAGTCGTTTTTGTGGGTGTCTAAATACAGCTGCATTTCAAGTGCCGCAAAATTGGCGCCCGAAAGCTTTTTCATTAGTAACTCTCTTTCACTCATTGACATCACCTCTTATATTTTTCTGCCTAAAAAAGGCTTGTCAAGGTTGGGGAATAAGGTCCCCGCCTTTAACGCTTCATCGTTGGAATAAACGCCCTCAATATCTTGAAAGGGCACATAAGCCATTGTCAGTGGCAGGTCTTTTAACATAACATTATTAAACCTACTGTTTTGAGGTATATTTTCTTCTCTTTTTTTATTTGTTACTTTAGTATTTGTATTAGTTTTTAAATAATATTCAATACCCATATCGGCAGGTGTCATACCGAATCTTTTAAGGTATTCCTCCATAATAAAACTGCCTCCCTGCTAAATACTTTGGGGCATATACCCCGTTACCATTTTATGCACTTGTCCCAAAAAGGGTTAAAAAAATCGCCCCTGTCAAAGCAGGGGCGAACAAAAAACAAACTTATTATATTGTAATAATGCCAAGTGCCGAAAGCACAGATGATGCTAAAATAAGCACCAGACAAATTGGGGCGACATATTTAATCATTACTGTAAAAAGTGATTTAAGCTTAAATTTACCGCTTAACTCAACCTCATCAATAATTGCCTTTGGTTTGATAATAAATCCGACAAAAATACAGGTAAATAGTGCGGCAATCGGCATAAGTACGCTGTTGCTTATAAAGTCAAAGAAATCTAAGAATTGCATACCAAGAAGCTTTACGGTTGCCCATGGGCCATAACCAAGTGATGATGGCAGTCCAAGCAATATGCAAACAATTAAAACAGCAAGGCAGGAAAGCTTACGGTTCCACTTAAATTTATCTTGGAAGATTGAAACAACCGTCTCCATAAGGGAAATGGAAGATGTAAGCGCAGCAAATAAAACAAGTAAAAAGAAAACTGTGCCTATTATACCGCCACCCGGCATATCAGCAAAAATGGCGGGTAGGGTTTCAAACATAAGGCCCGGGCCTGCTTGGGTACCAAGCTTCTCGGGACTAAAAACGCTAACAGCAGGTATTATCATAAGACCTGCTAAAAATGCAATACCGGTGTCAAATATTTCAATTTGGTGTACCGATGATTCAATGCTAACTTCTTTTTTCATATATGAGCCGTAGGTTATCATAATACCCATTGCAAGTGACATTGAGTAGAATAACTGACCCATTGCCGCAACAATAGTCAAAATAAGTTTTTCGGCAGTCATTGATGAAAAATCGGGGGTTATATAGTGTAATACACCCTTCATTGCGCCGGGTATAAACATTGTGTAAATTGCAATGCCTATTGAAAGAAAGATCAAAACAGGCATCATAACCTTGCTTACCTTTTCAACGCCCTTTTCAACACCAAAAAGAACAATTATAGCAGTTGCGCCCATAAATATTGCAAACCATAAAAGTGGTTCACCGGTGGAGCTAATAAAATTACCAAAGTAATTGCTGTTTGCTGCCGACTTATCGCCACCGCTTACAAAGGCAAAAAGGTATTTGGTAACCCAACCGCCTATAACAGAGTAATATGGTAAAATCAGCATAGGTATAAGCGCCGCTAAATAACCAACAAACGAAAACTTTTTATTAAGCTTTTCAAAGGCACCAATGGGACTTAACTGTGTTTTACGGCCAAGACCAATTTCGGCAACCATCAGTGCAAAGCCAAAGGTGACAGACAAGATAATATAAATAAGCAAAAATGTGCCACCGCCGTATTTTGCGGCAAGGTAGGGAAAGCGCCATATATTACCAAGCCCAACTGCTGAACCGGCCGCAGCTAAAACAAAGCCAATTTTGCCGGTAAAGCTACTTCTTTTTTTCTCCATAATAATAACCTCAAAATAAATATAAATGTGCCTAACCATTATCGCACATTTCTCTACTTTTTTCAACCATTTTTGGCAATTTAAATATAATTTGTTTGGCAAAAATTATTATCTGTGTTATACTAATAAAAAAAGGGGGGACGGTATGATAGACCTTTGGCAATATTTAAAAACTGTAAATAAGCCCATTGTCCTTTATGGTATAGGTAACGGGGCGGAAAAAACGGTTAATAGGTTAAATATGCTTGGCACTGAAGTGGCTGGCATATTTTCTTCTGCAGGGTTTAAAAAGAATAAGACCTTTTTAGGGCATACCGTAACCGATTATGAAACCCTTAAAGCCACCCTAGGAGATTTTATAATTTTGGTTTGCTTTGGCAGTCATTTGCCGCAGGTAACCGATGCTATTATTAAGCTTTCAAAAAAGCATGAGTTATACGCACCCGATGTACCTGTCAGCGGTGAGGTGCTTTTTGACCTTGATTTTGCTAAAAAGCATAAAAATGAGCTTGAAAAGGTTTATAATATGCTGGCCGATGAGCATTCAAAGCGTGTTTTTGAAAATACGGTGTATTTTAAGCTTACCGGCAAAATTGATTACCTGCTTGGCTGTGAGAGCGACCGTAGTGAAGCATATAAACTGCTAAACTTAAATAATAATGAAAGCTTTTTAGATTTAGGTGCCTTTACGGGTGATACTGTACAGGAATTTTTAAGCTATGTAGATGGCTATGATTTTATAACCGCGCTTGAACCCGACAATCGCAACTTTAAAAGGCTTTGCCAAAACACCGCTGATATAAATAACATAAATTGCGTTAATGCCGCCGCAACCGATAAGGTAGGGGAGTTTATGATTAGCGCCAATCATTCGCGCGGTAACAGTGAATATGGCAAAGTGGTTGCAGTAAATGGGCTTACGGTTGATTATTTAAGCCGTGACAGGCTTTTTACGCTAATTAAGGTGGATGTTGAGGGCAATGAATTAAAGGCTTTAGAGGGCGCAAAAGAGCTTATTAAGGCGCATAAACCCAAAATGCATATTGCCTGCTACCACACAGCCTTTGATTTGTTTGAAATTCCTTTAAATGTGCTAAGCCTTAACCCCGATTATAAAATTTATTTAAGGCATCACCACTGTCTGCCCGCTTGGGATATTAACTGCATTTTTATATAATAAAAAACCACCTGCTTAGCAGGTGGTTTTGCTTTTTATAATACCTTTGAAAGGAAGTTTTTAAGCCTTTCATTTTTTGGGTTTTCAAAAAAGTCTTTTGGCGGTGCCTGTTCCATAATTATACCTTCATCAATAAATATAATTCGGTCGGCAACCTCTTTGGCAAAGCCCATTTCGTGGGTAACAACAACCATGGTCATGCCCTCTTTAGCAAGGGCTTTCATAACCTCTAAAACTTCACCAACCATTTCGGGGTCAAGGGCGGAGGTCGGCTCATCAAATAGCATAACATCTGGCTGCATACAAAGTGCGCGCACAATTGCAATACGCTGTTTTTGACCGCCCGACAGCTGGGATGGATAGGCATCTGCCCTATCATCCAAACCAACACGCTTTAAAAGCTCCATTGCGTACTCTTCGGCTTCCTGCTTTGATTTACCCAAAAGTTTCATAGGTGCAATGGTCATATTTTTAAGTACCGTCATATGGGGGAAAAGGTTGAACTGTTGAAAAACCATACCCATTTTTTTGCGATGCTGATTTATATTAACCTTTTTATCGGTTATATTTACACCTTCAAAAAATATTTGGCCTGAGGTTGGGGTTTCAAGCAGGTTGAGTGAGCGAAGTAGGGTGGATTTGCCGGAGCCTGAAGGTCCGACTATTACAACAACCTCACCTTTTTTGATTTCACAGTTAATGCCGTTAAGTGCCTTGACTGTGCCGCCAATA
>JAFNZJ010000028.1 GCA_017382915.1 Clostridia bacterium
ACATTATGGTGGGGCAGGTTGGCACCGTCCAAATGAATGGCGTTTCGGTCACCAACCAACTACTGTTTGTATTTAACCTTTGTGTTTTTGGTGCAGTTTCTGGCGTTGGAATATTTGGTTCACAATATTTTGGTAAAGGTGACCATAAAGGCCTTAGAGATACCTTTAGGTTTAAAATTTTATTTTGTGTTTTATTAACGGTGCTTTGTATGGCATTGCTTTTGATTTTTGGCGATAACCTTATAGGGCTTTACCTGAAGGGCGAAGGCTCGGCAGGGGATGCAAAGGCATCACTTTACTATGCTCGCCAGTATATGAACATTATGCTTATTGGTTTGATTCCTTGTACCATAGCACAGTGTTATTCCAGCACCCTTCGTGAAACAGGTCAAACCTTTATTCCCATGGTAGCGGGTGTAAGCGCGGTTGTGGTTAATATGAGCCTTAACTATGTGCTTATTTTTGGTAAACTGGGTATGCCAAAACTAGGTGTTGCGGGTGCCGCAATAGCCACCGTTGTTTCCCGCTTTGTTGAAATGCTGGTGGTGGCAGGCTGGGTTACCTTCAATAGGTCAAAAAATCAGTTTATTATTGGTGCCTTTAAAAGTTTTAGGGTGCCAAAGGCGCTTTGCCTTGGTATTTGTGCCAAGGGTCTGCCACTTATGATAAATGAAACCCTTTGGGCGGCAGGTATTGCCACCATTAATCAGTGCTATTCGGTGCGTGGACTTAACGTTGTGTCGGCCATAACCATATCTCAAACCTTTTTTAATGTGTTTTCGGTTGCCTTTTTTGCGGTTGGCGTGGCAATAGGTATTATTTTGGGTCAACAACTGGGGTCGGGTGATACCGATAAGGTAAAGGATACCGCCCGCCACCTTAGTACATTTTCGGTGCTTATAAGTTTTGGAATAGGCGCCATATATTATGTGGCGGCAGAGTTTATACCCTTTGCCTATAACGTTAATAGTGAGGTTAAAATGTTGGCAACGGCATTTATGCAAATTTCAGCCCTTACAATGCCCTTTGAAGCCTATGTAAATGCTGCATATTTTACACTTCGTTCGGGCGGAAAAACCATAATAACATTTTTGTTTGACAGTCTTTTTATGTGGACGGTAGCGGTTACCGCCGCCTTTATATTAAGCAATTATACCGGTCTGTCGGTGGTTACGGTTTACTTGATTTGCCAACTTTTAAATTTTATAAAATGTTTAGTGGGTTATATATTTGTAAGTCGCGGAATTTGGATAAAAAACATAGTGTCTTAAGTAAAATTTCACCATTGCATTTAGGCGCTAAATATGATAAAATATATAAGAGTTTTTTAATGTTAAAAATGTGTTTACATATTGACAATACTTTGCAGTTATTATAAAAAAGCGTAAATACTTATTTCAAATCTGTTTTGGAGGTATATTTTGATGATTGAAGTTAAAAATCTTTCCAAAAGGTATGGTAACCATGTTGCAGTTAAAGATGCAAACTTTTCCATATCAGAAGGCGAAGTTGTAGGCTTTTTGGGTCCCAACGGCGCCGGCAAATCTACAATAATGAACATCTTAACCGGTTATATATCGCTTACCGGCGGTAGTGCCAAGATTGGCGGTTATGATATTATTGATTATCCTGAACAGGCAAAGCGCAACATCGGTTATTTGCCTGAGCATCCGCCCCTTTATCTGGATATGACAGTAAGGGAATATTTAAACTTTATATATGACCTTAAAAATGTTAAGTTCCCTAAAAATCCCCATATTGATGAAATATGTGAGCTTGTTAATATTAAGGATGTTGAAAACCGCCTTATTAAAAACCTTTCAAAGGGTTATAAACAGCGTGTAGGTATTGCACAGGCTTTGGTTGGTAACCCCAATGTTTTAATTTTGGACGAGCCTACCGTTGGTCTTGACCCCAAGCAGATTATAGAAATCCGCAAGCTTATTGCCGCTTTGGGTAAGCACCACACCGTTATAGTAAGCTCACACATTCTTTCTGAAATTCAGGCAGTTTGCAAACGCATTTTAATTATAAATAACGGTGAAATTGTTGCTGATGATACTGCAGAAAACCTTTCCAAAAAGCTTTCATCAGACCACACCGTAAAACTGCGTGTACAGGCCCCCGAAAAAGAGGTATTAAAGGTATTATTAGGCATACGCGGCGTAAGTGATGTAAAACCGCTTGGCAGTAATGAAAAGGGTTCGGTTGATTTTGATATTGAGCCGGAAGAAAATACCGATATACGCAAAGAAATATTCACCCGTATGAGTGACCGCAAGTGGCCCGTTTTAGAGCTTTATACCGAAGAGATGTCGCTTGAGAAAATATTCTTAAGCCTTACCGACGGTAGCTATAATAAGTCGGGCAAAAAATCCGCTAAAAAAGACAAAAAGCAGCTTACCGATGATGATAAGTCTGCCGTTTTAGAAGCCGTTTACGGGGAGGAATAAGATGAAAGCCGTATATAAAAGAGAAATGAGGGCATATTTCACCATGCCCATTGGCTACATAGTTTTAGCCGTTATGATGGCTCTTATGGGTATGTATTATTCATATATGTGCCAAAGCAATTATTTTAATATTTCATTTGTTTTTAGCAGTATTTCAAGCATTGTTTTATTTATTGCCCCCGTTATAACAATGCGTCTTTTCAGTGAAGACCGTAAGCAAAAGGTTGACCAGGCGCTTTTTACTGCACCCGTTAAGCTTATAAACATTATTATGGGCAAGTTTTTTGCAGCACTTACACTGTTTATGCTGCCAATGGCAATCACCCTGATTTATCAAATATTGCTTATGTTCACTGCCGAGATTAACTGGCTTACCTATTTGTGCGACCTTTTGGGCGTAGCACTTTTAGGTTCGGCAATAATCGCAATTGGTATGTTTATTTCGGCTCTTACCGAAAGCCAGATTATAGCAGGTATTTTTGGACTTGCTGTTTCATTTTTCATTATGCAAATTGACTATTTTGCAACCGCAGTAGGTTTGGAATGGTTTAAAAGTATTTGCACAGCGGTATCATTCATTACCCGATATAATGCCTTCACAGCGGGTCAACTTGATTTTTCAAACTGTGTTTTCTTTATCAGCGTAACAGCAATGTTTATTTACTTTACCTATGTTTCGTTTGATAAAAAGCGTTGGGCGTAAGGAGGGGTGAGATTAAATGAAAAAATCAAAAACAAATCAAATTAAAAATGAAAATGTTAAAAAACGCGGTACTTTTACCATAGTTTTTGCAGTGCTTTTTGTTGCGGTTGTTATTTTGGTTAACTTTTTCTCCACCTCATTAGCACAAAAGCTTCCTACAACCATTGACCTTACAGCCGATAAAACCGGCACCCTTACTGTTGAAAATGTTGACTTTATTAAAAGCATTGAAAATGAGGTTGAAATAGTTGTTTGCGCCCCGCGTGAAAGCTATACCGGTTCTGATATGGTAGGCTATGCATCAACCGTATACTATGTAACCGAAAACAATACCCCCGATAACTATTTTAATCAAACAGTAACAAAAGCGTAAAATTTGTAACGCCTCTGTTATTTTATCACAACTTCAATTTCGCTTGGTGCATTTATTTTTGAAATCACCTTTTCACCCACTTTTTCGTGTTCTATTTCAATATTTGAGTTGGTAATGGTGTATGAATAGCTACCATACATTGAGCCCTGACCGTTGGTTGCATCATAAAGCTCATAAATATCCTCAAAGGTTATAACCGATTCAAAGGTTTTTTCTTTACCGTTTTCATCGGGACGGGTGCAA
>JAFNZJ010000029.1 GCA_017382915.1 Clostridia bacterium
GTGAATGAAGGTATAGCCATGCTCCTCTTTAAGCTCCAACGCTTTTTTATAGGCATCATCATATACGCCCTTAACCAGGCATACCTCTGCGCCGTAGCCCTTGGTTGCCTCCACCTTTGAGATAGGTGCGCCACTGGGCAGACAAATCAAAGATTTAATGCCGTTTTTAGTAGCAGCTAAAGCAACGCCCTGTGCGTGGTTACCTGCCGAACAGGCAATAACGCCTTTGGCCTTTTCCTGGGCACTGAGTTGCGAAATTTTAAAGGCCGAGCCGCGCACCTTAAAGGAGCCTGTGATTTGTAGGTTTTCGGGCTTTAGGTAAACGTTGCAGTCATTGCTTAATCCCGGGGCTGCAACCAAATTGGTTGGCCTTACTACATTTTTTAGGGCAAATGCGGCCTGATAAACTTTATCAAGGGTTAACATAAATTTAATTCCTCCGTGGCTTACGCCGAATTTTTTGCGCCTGTGGGGAGGGTTATTTTTTAAAAAATCCGCCCCGAAAGACTCGAGGCGGAAGATAATATCATCCGTGGTACCACTCGTATTACCGCTAAAAAAAGCGGTCACTCAACGCGTACAAACATACGCTACCCATATAACGGTGGGGACCGGAACAACTTAATTAGGCGCCTTGCCTGTTCGGCCGTCTGCTTAAGGGTGATACCTTTATAAACCCGCTATCGGCTTACAGCAACCGCCGACTCTCTGAAAGCTAAGAAAAACAAAGGATTTGTCCCTATCATAGCATTTGAATTTTATATTATTTATTATTATATCATTTAAGTTTGATTTGTCAACCTTTTTGGGGGCAAATTTGCCAAAGTTTTAACCTTTGCACAATAAAACATTAAAACTTTTACAAAGTATAGGATATTTTACCCATTTAAAGCGATAAAAACCACCGCAACCGCGGTGGTTTTTATGCTTTTTTCAACAATTTCCTGCCCTGCCGTAAATGGCAATTCAATAACCTGCAAAAATAAGCAGGGTGGGTTGCCGCCCCACGGTTTCGCGCTCCCTTCGTCCAACAACGGCATAATCCGTGCCGGGAGGTCTGCAAGCCCGCCGCAGGAGAAAGGCCCCCAAATAAAAACTTGTAGGGTTATGATTAACCACGGTCCGCGAACAGGGAAGGAAAACGCGTGGCGTTTTATCCAATTCCGGGATAAGCTAGGTAAAGGTTATATACCCTCTACCCCGCAGCCGAAAAATTTTGCCTTAAATAAAACCTATAACGCGTGGCGTTTTATCCAATTCCGGGATAAGTTAGGTAAAGGTTATATACCCTCTACCCCGCAGCCGAAAAACTTTGCTTTAAACAAAACCTATAACGCGTGGCGTTTTATCCAATTCCGAGACAAGCTAGGTAAAGGTTATATGCCCTCTACCTCGCAGCCGAAAGCATTATAAAAGCCTTAACCTTTTCAGCGTGGCGTTTATTTGAAACTAAAAACTATTTTCAACTACCGTCTTAGCGGTAATTTAGCTTGGCGAAGCCAAATTTAGCTATTGCCGAAGGCAATAATTTAGCCTTCCACTAGCCCCTACTGCTCATCAATTTCAAACAAATCTTGAAGGCGGTTTATAAAAAGGTCGGCTACGGTTTCATATTCATCGTCGTCGGGAATATCTTCAAAATATTCCTCACCGTCCTCATCCTCAAAAACCTTTACCAAAACCAGGTCGCCGCTATCATCAAGCTTATCCTTTGCGTTTGAAAAATAGGGTATCATTGCAAGGTAACGACCATCATCGGTTTCAATGGCATCTAAAATTTCAAACTCATAATTTTTGCCTTCGTCATCGGTCAAGGTAATAATATCATTGCCAAAATTTTGTTCTTCCATATCTAACACCTCAAAATATTTTTTTACTACAAATTTATTGTACCCTTTTTTTATATATTAGTCAATAAAATTATTTGATAAGCTCACTTACAAGGGCACAAAATTCGGTGGTATCGGTGGGGGTAAGACCTGCCGAAAGCAGGGCTTCGCCGTGCAGAATTTTTGCGTACTTTTTGGCCTTTTCGGGGTCGGTTTTATATGCGGCCTCAATTGCCTTATATGCGCTGTGTTCGGGGTTAAGCTCTAAAACCTTTTCGGCCTTGGGGTGGTTTTCACCCGGCATAGCGGCAAAATATTTTTCCATTTCAAGGGTTATGCCGCCCTTGGTATTAAGTGCCGCCGCAAAGTTTTTAAGTGAGCCAACCAAAGCAACCTCACTAACCGCGCCATCAAGTGCGGTTTTAATAAAGTCTAACAGCTCCTTTGCGTTTTCGGTTTGTTCCTTAGCCTTTTTAACATCCTCATCCGACACAAGACCGTTATTTTCCTCAAGCACCGACATAATCTTTTTTTCGTTATAGGTCATAAGAGTTTTCATAACAAACTCATCAACCTCATCGGTAAGGTATAAAACATCATAGCCCTTAAGTGTTGCAAGCTCCACCGCGGGTATACCCTTTGCGGCGGCTAAAGTTTCACCGCAGGAATAATAAATGGTTTGTTGGTCGTCTAGCATATTTTCGGCATATTCCTTAAGGGTTATAAGCTTTTCATTTTTGGCTGAATAAAACATTATAAAATCAAGCAGGTCTTCTTTATTCATACCATAATTTGCAACTATGCCGTATTTAAGCTGAATGCCAAATGCGTTATAAAACTGTAAATACTTATCTCTTTCTTTTTCAAGCAGTTTTTTAAGCTCGGCCTTTATTTTCTTTTCAATATTGTTGGCTATTGTTTTAAGCTCATGACTTTGCTGCAGCATTTCGCGAGAGATATTAAGTGACAAATCATTGGTATCAACCACACCCTTAATAAAGCGAAAATGCTCACCAAGCAGCTCGGCGCAGTTTTCCATTATCATTACGCCGTTGGAATAAAGTGCAAGACCTTTTTTATACTCTTTGGTGAAATAGTCGTAGGGTGCTTTTGACGGTATAAAAAGCATTGCCTTATAGCTTACCAGACCGTCAGCATTTATGCGAATAACCGAAACGGGGTCATTAAAATCATAAAAGCGGTCTTTATAAAATTTAAAGCATTCCTCATCCGGCACCTGCTTTTTACTGCGTTGCCAAATGGGTACCATACTGTTTATTGTTTCGACCTCGGTATAGGTTTCAAAGGTTTTATTATCACCCTCACCCACCTCTTTACGCTTTTCTACCGGCAATTTAATGGGGTGGCGAATATAGTCTGAATATGTTTTAACCAAATCTTTAATGCGATATTCGCTTAAATATTCGCTATAATTTTCGGTTTGGGTATCATCCTTAAGGTGCATAATAATATCGGTGCCGACCACTTTGCGCTCTGCTTCATCAATGGTGTAACCGCTGGCGCCCTCACTTTGCCAAATGTGGGCGGTGGCATCCTTATATGAACGGCTTATAACGGTAAGCTCCTTTGCCACCATAAATGCAGAATAAAAGCCAACACCAAACTGACCTATAATTTCACTGTCATCGCGGTCTTTTTTATCCATTTGCTCTTTAAATTTTAGTGAGCCGCTTTTGGCAATGGTGCCTAAGTTTTCCTCCAGCTCATCGGCGGTCATACCAATGCCGTTATCGGAAACGGTAATGGTGCGGGCATCCTTATCAAAGGATATATTTATTTCACCGTTTTTGCGCTGTTTGCGGGCGGCTTCATCGGTTAAGGATACATAATGAAGCTTATCAATAGCATCACTTGCGTTTGAAATAATTTCTCTTAAAAAGATTTCTTTATTGGTGTAAATTGAGTTAATCATTAAATCTAAAAGGCGTTTAGATTCAGATTTAAAGAGTTTTTTACGCATTTTTACTTCACCTTTCATTTAAAAAATATGGGCAAAAAGTATAATACCACCTTTTGCCCGTATTTTGGGTAATATTTAAAATTGTTTACAGTTCTTTTACAATAAATTCTTGGGTATTTTCAATTATTTTGGCATTAGGGTAGCTTAGGTGCGTAGCGTGGCTCATTAAAAATACACCGCTTGCCCTTTTAAACATTTCAAAGTCAGCGGCGGTATCGCCAAAGGCTAAAATGTCACCCTTTATGCCGAACTTTTTAATTAAAAAGTCGGTAGCAATGCCCTTATCGGCATCTGCTTTACAAAATTCTAAATACTCATCATCCTCAAAGCATATGCGAAGTGAGTTTGATAAAGCCAGCTGCTTTACCGCCTGAATAGATGCTTCGGTGGGATTGTTTTTAACAAACACCAGTTTATAAATATCCTCACCAAACATACCGGGGGATGCTAAAACATCGTCCGTTACGGGGGTATTGCGCTCCCTAAGGGCGGCAAAGGGTGAAAGCTCATGACTGTTTACAAAAAGGCAGATTTTTTTAGCCACTGCAGATGATATTGTATTTTTATAAAGCAGGCAGTTTTTATACATTATTTGGGCACCGTCATTACAAACAAAAAGTGTGCGATTTTTAATAGGTGCCAAAAGCTTTTTAAGGGTGCTGTAGGGTCTGCCGCTGTTTACCGCAAAGTAGCACCCCTTTTCGGTAAGGTTTACGATTTTATTTATAAATTCCAAAGACAGCTCTCCCCCGCTTTTGGGGAACAAAGTACCGTCAAAATCGGTTAAAATTAAGTTTAGCATTTTTACTTCACCTGTTTAATGCTTAATGATATGCGCTTTTTAGCAACATCCACACCAATTACCATAACCTTAACAATTTCACCAACCGTAAGCACCTCACTTGGGTGTTTAATAAAGCGGTTGCAAATTTCTGAAATATGCACAAGTCCATCCTGATGAACGCCAATATCCACAAAAACGCCAAAGTCAATAACATTGCGTACCGTACCGTCTAAAATCATGCCCTCTTTAAGGTCGTTCATATCCATAACATCACTTCTGAGCATTGGCTTAACCAGTTCATCACGCGGGTCGCGACCGGGTTTTTGAAGCTCCTTTACAATGTCCTGTACGGTAGGCAGACCAACGCCGCAAAGCTCGGCCATTTTTTCTTTTCCAAACTCATTAAGCTTTTGCTCTAAATCGGCAAGTCCGCCATTTGCAACATCGTCTGCCGAATAGCCCAAGGTTTTAAGCAAGGTTTCGGCGGCCTCATAGCTTTCGGGGTGGACACCTGTGTTATCTAAAATGTTTTTGCCCCCTGCAACACGCAAAAAGCCTGCACACTGGGTATATGTTTTGGCGCCAAGCTTGGCAACCTTTAAAAGCGATTTTCTATCCTTAAATTCGCCATTTTCCTCCCTATGAGCTACAATGTTTTTGGCGATGGATGCATTAAGACCCGAAACGCGGGTTAAAAGGCTGGGCGATGCGGTATTAAGGTCAACACCAACGGCATTAACGCAGTCCTCAACAACGCCTGTAAGGGTTTCACTAAGCCTTGCTTCGGGCATATCGTGCTGATACTGACCAACGCCAATTGACTTGGGGTCAATTTTAACCAGCTCGGCCAAGGGGTCCTGCAAACGGCGTGCTATTGAAACTGCCGAGCGCAGTGATACATCAAATTCGGGGAATTCCTCTGCCCCCAGCTTTGATGCCGAATAAACCGAAGCGCCCGCTTCATTAACCATCATATACTCAACGCCGTCAAAGTTTTTTATAAGCTCTGAAACAAATATTTCCGACTCCTTTGAGGCGGTGCCGTTACCAACCGCAATGGCGGTAACCTTATGTTTATTTATAAGGGCAGTAAGCTTTGCCGCCGCTTCATCCTTTTTATTATGTGGCGGGGTTGGGTAAACCACGGCGGTGTCAAGCACCTTGCCGGTACCATCAACAACCGCTATTTTACAGCCTGTGCGGTAGGCGGGGTCAAAGCCCAAGGTAACCCTATCCTTAACGGGGGGCTGCATTAAAAGTGGCTTTAGGTTGGCGCCGAACATTTTAATGGCCTGCTCACTAGCGGCATCGGTTAAATTGCTTCTAATCTCACGCTCAACCGACGGAAAAATAAGCCTTGAAAAGGAATCATCGGCGGTGGCGGTTAAAAATTCATTATATTCGGGGGTAAGGTTTGGCAGGCGGTTATACAAAATACGCATAGCCTCACCCTCATCAACAACCACCGCAACCTTTAAAAACTTTTCTTTTTCGCCACGGTTTACCGCCAAAACGCGGTGACTTTGAATTTTATTTATAGGCTCCAAATAATCATAATACATACGGTAAACACTGTCATCCTCGGTGGTGGCTTTGGATGAAAGCTGACCGCGTTTGTTAATAAGCTCCTTCAAAAGGCGGCGGATGTCGGCATTATCTGAAAGCTGTTCAGCAATAATATCGCCCGCACCTGCAAGGGCTTCCTCCACCGATTCTACCTGCTTTTCGGCATCAATAAAATCAGCCGCAATTTCATTTAAGGCTTTACCGTTGCCGCCCGCTAAAATAAGCTCGGCCAAAGGCTCCAGCCCCTTTTCTTTAGCAACTGTGGCGCGGGTGCGGCGCTTTTGCTTATATGGGCGGTATAAATCCTCCACCTCGGCTAAGGTTTTGGCATTTTCAATTTGGGAATTCAGCTCATCGGTTAGCTTGCCCTGTTCGGTAATGGATGCTATAACCTCATTTTTGCGCTGCTGCAAATTGCGTAGATACTGCACCCTGTCGGCCAAGGTTCTAATCATTTGGTCGTCCATTGAGCCGTGCATTTCTTTACGATAGCGGGCAATAAAGGGCACCGTGTTGCCGTCATCAAGCAGGGTTATAATGTTTTCTACATAATCATTACGAAGCGAAAGTTCGGTTGCTACTGTTTGGGCTATATTTTGCATAATTTTTATTTGCTCCTTTAAAATCTTAACTAGATATAGTATACCGCATTTTACCACTAAAGTCAAATAAACGAAGCTTGAGTTAGCGATAATTCGCCTAAAAAATTTTTTGTTATCTCGCCACCAGTCTTTTGGTGAGTGCTCCGGTCACACGAGGGAGCTGGCAAAACCACGGGTTTTATATTAGGGCAAAATAACGCGACTTTTTCTCTTAAAGTTTAAGATTAACACATAAAATATCGGGCGCTTTTCATTAAGAAAAACGCCCTTAAACCCAAATTTAAAATTATCTTAACAGGTGGTTTAAAATTCTTCCATATTTTTGCCCAAAAATCCTGCCGCAACGGTGGCAAGCTTAATATCACTGGGTGAAGGCATAGTGGTTTCATCATCCCCCAAAAATACAACGACACCGGCAATATCGCCTGCGCTTATAATGGGTGCCGCAATGGTAACGGGACGGTTAACCCCCTCCAACGCCAAAAAGCTATCATTGCGGTTGGCGTCGGATGTGTAAATTCGGCGCCCCTCCATAACATCCTCCAAGGTGGTGGTTACGCGGCGCTCCAGCACCTCTTTTTTAGGTATACCTGCGGCGGCAATACAGTGGTCGCGGTCGCAAATAATTACAGTCTGCTCGGTACTTTTTACCAAAACATCACAGTAGGTTACGGCAAGCTCTGAAAGCTCACCAATGGGTGAATATTTTTTAAAAATAACCTCACCGTCACGGTCGGTAAAAATCTCCAATGGGTCTCCCTCTCTTATCCTCATTGTTCTTCTGATTTCTTTGGGAATAACAACTCTGCCTAAATCATCTATCCTACGAACAATTCCTGTTGCTTTCATATATAAAAACTCCTTGTCTTACAAATTTGTACTGTTAGTATCTGTAAAACAAGGAGATTTATACTGATTAAAAACAAAAACACGCCGAGCAAATTAGAGCCCGACGTGTTGCTATATATTACCAATTTTTATCTATGTAAGGCGTAGATTCCACGCCACGAGTTTGCAAATTGGCAACCATACGATCAAGTGTTCCTTTCCACATTCTCTTGAACAATTCGGTGTGACCGAACCACTTTACGAGAGTGGGACTAATTGTATAATAGATTTTGATGAATGTTTTACCATACCAAGTTTGAGCAAGTGTGTAGTCTCGGTAACGGCGTAAAGTCCAAACTTCAGGACAATCGTAAGAGCCGTATACAGCAGTTGCGACATAGCAACCGCTGGACTTTGCTGGTTGAGAAACGGGAATATCTATACCATTTTCTTTTGCATATTCTTCCACCGCTTCTTTTGCTTCAGCCAGACCTGCACCTGTTGCCTCACGATATATCTTTATAGCTTCCAATTTTTGACCACCGCCAAGAAGTGTTTCAATTCTTTTTGCAGTTTGCGCATCGACACCATCAATATTGCTATATTCGTTTTCAAGATATTGTTTGTCTTCTTCGGAAAGTTCTTCACCATCGATTTTTTGATTTGCGAATTCGTTTAAAAGTGATTGGACTTCCGCATTAGATTGTACAAATTTATCTCTAGAAAATTTTGCACGTCTAACAAACTATTTTCTATAAACAACGCAAGAACGTGCAGTTCTTTTCCGTTATAATCAGAGGAAATTTCCACTCCGGCGATCGCCTCTACGCTAGAACTCTTACTAGCAGTTAAAAATGGGTTTATCCCGGAAACCGTGTTGTGATCGGTTAAAGCAAGGGCGCGTAACCCTAGAGTCTCGGCTAATCGTACCAACTCTTTTGGCTCGCAAGCGCCGTCGGAAAAGTTTGAGTGCGTGTGCAAATCACATAGTTCCATATTTACCACCATATATCGCTAATCATCTAAGCACGAATCCACGCTTACGTACTCAGCCACAAACGTTTTAGAATCTAAATTATATTTTTTAGTCAATTCTTCAAGCGTTAGATTTTGCTTAAATATCTCGTCTAAGGTTTCTTCGCTTAAATTATCAATCGGCTCGAAATACGCACGATTAGCGCTAGCTCTAGATACGAATGAACGATAATCCCAACCACCCTCGTCGTAATCACTATCGTCAAACTCGCAAAACACCGAAAAAC
>JAFNZJ010000006.1 GCA_017382915.1 Clostridia bacterium
AACCCCAAGCGGCTTTTTATATAACAAAATGGTTGCGGCGCGCAATCAAAAGCTTGAAGAGATTACCGCCAAGCCGGAACCCGTTAAAAAACCCGAGCCTACCGTAATTAAGGCAGAACCTACCTCACCCGTTAAAGAAGAAGTTAAAAAGCCACTAGACATTGATGCAGCTATTAAAGAGCTTAAGGAAAGCATCAATTTAAAACCGACCGAAGACACTGCGCCCAAAAGCGCGCCTGTAGTTGATGTTAAAACCGCCGCACCTACCGAGCCTATAAAAATTACACCCCCAACACCGGAACAGGCAAAAAAGGCAGAGGAGCGCCGCACTTCACTTCTTGCCAGATGCAATGCCTATTTAGAGGATGAGGAGTTTGGCACCGCTAAAATTGATACCGAAAAATATAAGCTTGAAAGTGTTGAATCAATTTTAGAAGGTTTTGAAAACAGGGCCGCACAGCGTGTTAACAAAAAATTCAGCACTGCTTCAGCACCCACCTTACCCAGTGAGCCCACCTTAACCTTAAACCTTAAGACTGATTTAACTAAAAATAAAGTCAACACTTTAGAAGAGACTATAAAAGAAGAAAATCTTAACGATACAATAGTTATTCCCACCACTATTGAACAGCCCGCCCAGGAAGAAAATGAAGTAAAACATATTTTTATGGCACCCGACCTTGCTAAAGAAACAGACCCCGATGAATATACCGATATTTCATCAACCAGGGTAATGCCAAACATTGAAAGCAGTACAGTACCCCCAACCGACGATAGCGGAGCTACAAGCATTTTTAAGGCCGTTTCACAAAATGTTTTAGGTATGCACACCGAACTGCCCAACCTACCCGAAGAAGGTTATGAACCGCAAGCCGAGGATGTGGCATTTGATGACTACGAAACGGTAGCAGATAAAGACAGCGTAAATACATCACTAAAGCACAGCAAAAAACGCCTTAATTTAAGGGCATTTATTACCCTGCTTTTACTTGTTCCTGCCGTTTTACTGCTTACCCCTGTTGCCGCATCACTAACAGTAAACGGAATGATGCCGTTATACATTGCAGAGCTTATAATATGTCTTGCCGCAATTGGTGTTAATTTTAATATTGTTAGGGGTGTTGCAGGTTTATTCACAGGCGATGCCGACCCAGACCTACCCGCCGCCTTATCAATTATTGGCACTACAATTTTTGCAGTAGTTAATTTAATATTTGACGGAAAGCTTTTTGGTTTTTCATCGGTTGCGCTTTTAACGCTACTTATAAGCAACCTTGCTAAGGCAGGCTTTTATTCAAGGGCTATTAAAAACTTTGAGATTATTAGCAATTCAGAGTTTAAAAAAGCCGTTTCAATTCTTAAAAATAAAAATGCAACCAAAGCAATAGTTGGTAACGCTATTGAGGGTGGCGCACTTATTTGTTGCGGTGCCGAAACCACTAATGTTCACAGCTTTTTAAAGTACACCTACTGCAACAACCCCGTTGCCGATAAAATCAAAAAGGTTACACTTATTGGCTTAATATTTAGTGTTGCATTTGCATTGGCTTCAATATTTATTATTGGCTCTGTACCCTTTGCGTTTGGTATTTTTGCGGCTGTGCTGGTTATTACGGCCGCCCCCGCAACCTTACTAATCACCAACCTGCCTTTTAAGATGGTAAACAACCGTTTAGGTCTTTATGATGCAATGCTTACAGGCTACCGTGCGGCAGATGAATTTGACCTTTGCAACGGTATTGCCGTTAACTGTAGTGATTTATTCCCCGAAGGTACCATTCGCTTGGTTGATATGAAACTACTTAGCCCAAACCCATTTGACCAATCTATGCTTGATGCCGCCGCCATTGCCGAAGCAATTGGCAGTCCCATTGCAGGAATATTTAAACAGGTTAGCGCTACATCATCATATGAACTTAAAAAGCCCGAGGTTGATTCTGTAATATACGAAGAAAAAATGGGTATTTCCGGTTGGGTAAATGACCGCCGAGTATTTGTTGGTAACCGAATTCTGATGGAAGCGCACGGCTTTAGTGGTCTGCCCCCCGTGGAGCTTGACAAAAAGATTATGCGTAAGGGTTACTTCCCCGTATACCTTGCAAGCGACAATATTCCCTGCGCCCTGCTTGTAGTAAAATACACCGATGATGAAGATGTTGGTTATGAGCTGCGCCGTCTTTGCAATACAGGTACCACCGTTTTGGTGCATAACTGTGACCCCAACATTAGTGATGATATGTTATGCGATTATTTTGGTCTGCCTGAAGATACCATTGCCGTTATGTCAAAACAAGGCTCTGACGCGTATACACAAATCGTATCACATAAGGAGCATCGCAGTGCAGGTGCCGCCTATAAATCAAATGTTGCAGGTTTATTTGCAATACTAACAGCATCCATCAATGTTAAAAAATCCATTAGTGCAATGTCTGTTATATATATTATAGGTGTAATTTTAGGTATTTTAGGACTTGGCATTTCATTATTCACCGCCTTTGTCGGCGCGGTTGCACCACTGCCTATTTTGGCGTTTCAGGTTGCTGCCACTTTAATTACCTGCCTACCGCCATTACTTAAAAAACCCTAAAACTTGAAAAATTCACCAATCTATGATATACTAAATCCCGAGGTTTTTTGCCTCGGGATTTTTTATGAAAGGTGGAAGGGTATGATAAAGAGTTTAGATTTTAAAAAACTAACTACTTTAAGCGATGAAAAGTTAATACTTGCGCTTTTTATTTCAATATTTTTGCCCTTTTACCTAACTGCCGCTGTACTGTTAATTGCAATAATTTACATAATAAAGCAAAGAAAACTGTCAGATGTTTTTGAAAAAAACGGTAACGCTTGGGCATTGGCATTTACCATTTACGCCTTTGCGGTTGGTCTTTTAAACCTTAATTTTGTTGGTGCCGCATGTTCAATTGGTTTTATTGCGCTAATGTTAGTTGGCGCATTTACCCGAAAATTTATAACACCAAACATTTTTGAAAAAGGGCTTAATCTTACCTGCCTTTGCGGTGTTATAACAACCGTTATATGTTTATTAGACTTTTTATATAATGAACTTATTTTAAATCACCCCGGTGTATACCGTTGTACCCTTTACTTTTTAAACAGTAACTATTTAGCAACCATTTTTGCAACTGTAATTATCGTTTGCGGTTATAAGGTGCTTTACCATAAGGGCAGGGCAATTACCTATTATTCAACCGCTTTAATTTGTGCAGTTGGTGCATACCTTACAGGTAGTATGTTTGTCTGGGTGGAGGTTTTTATTGGCTGTGCCGCACTACTTGCCTTTACAAGGCGCCACCAAATGTTAAGCGCATTGTTTTTGCTTGCGGGTACTGGTATAATTGTACTTTACTGTATGCCTGGGTTATTACCCAGAATTCAAGATTCAAATATTACTACCGATAACCGCGTAATTATTTGGACCGTTACCTTAAAGGCCATTAAAGCGGCAACCCCGTTTTTCGGTCAAGGCTTTTTAACATATTTTCATATTCAGGGCAATTACCCCGAAAGCTACCCTACCGCCCACTCACACAGCATATTTTTAGAACCTATTGCAAGCTTTGGTATTATAGGTACTGTTTTGATTGCGGTGTTTTTTATATATTATTATAAAAAGGTTATTACCTGCCGCAACGCACAAAATAAGTTTGGTATGTCGGCTTTAATACTTGCAATAACCTGCGCTATTTTGGTACACGCAACCACCGACCTTACCTTTATGTGGATACAAACAGGCCTTTTCTACTGCCTGATTATGAGCGGAATTGGAATTGAAGAAAAACTGCTAAAAATTGAATAATAAAAACTAAAAGCATCTACTGAAAGGTAGATGCTTTTTTGTTTCTCACGCTATGGGTTTGAACTCCTATATTATTTAGTTATATTCTGTTCTAACGAACAGAGTGATATTATGCATAATGGCATAGTGATATTTCTGCTAACGCAGAAGTGATATTATATTCGCCTCAAAAACTCGCGAAGCGAATATCACTTGTCGCAAGACAAATATAACTGCAAAGCAATATAACTTGCCGAAGGCGAATATAACTGAAAAAGACGATCGCTTTCGCAATCGTCTTTTTCTTGGCACGCTGAGAGGGACTCGAACCCCCGACCCTCTGCTTAGAAGGCAGATGCTCTATCCAGCTGAGCTATCAGCGCATATTACATATATAAGCCCTCAGACAATAAGTCTAAGGGGCTTTGGAGCGGGTGATGGGAATCGAACCCACACAGCCAGCTTGGAAGGCTGGAATTCTAGCCATTGAACTACACCCGCATTTACAACGTTAAATATTTTATCACAAAGGGTAAAATAAGTCAACTGTTTTTTGCCAAAATATTTTAATTTTATGGTTTATTCAGGGGCCTTTATCCCCTGAATAAACCATTTTAAATTTAGTATTTATATTCTAGCGATAAATCGCCTTTTTTGATAGCAACAGCGACCTCTGTTAAAACTGCATCGCCATTTTCAATAATGGTGTTTACAATTTTATCTTCAATTTCTTTGCGTATCATATTGCGTAAATCGCGTGCGCCACGCTTACTGCCGTCACATTTTTGGGCAAAGTAGTTTGGCACATCCTTTGAATACTTAAAGTTAATAGCCTTTTCTTTAAGGGTTTCGGCAAGCTCGGTCAAATTAAGCACTGCAATATCCTTAAGGGCGCTATTATCCAGTTCACCAAACACTACAATTTCATCCACGCGGGATATAAATTCAGGTCTTAAGAACTCTTCTAGCGCTTTAACAGCCTTTTCACGGCTGGCTTCATTGGTTGATTTGCCAAAGCCCATTAGATTTTGATTACGCTCACTGCCCGCATTTGATGTCATAATAATAATGGTGTTTTCAAAATTAACCGTTCTTCCCTGTGCATCGGTAATTCTGCCATCATCTAATATTTGAAGCATTACATTAAGCACATCGGGGTGGGCCTTTTCAATTTCATCAAACAATATTACGCTATATGGCTTGCGGCGTACCTTTTCGGTTAACTGACCCGCTTCATCATAACCCACATATCCGGGAGGGGCACCTATCAGGCGCGATACCGAATGTTTTTCCATAAACTCTGACATATCAAATCTAAGCAGAGTTTCGGGGGTGTTGAAAAGTCGGTCCGCCAATACCTTTGCAAGCTCGGTTTTGCCTACACCTGTTGGACCTACAAAAATAAATGATGCAGGGCGCTTATTCTTTGAAATTTTAATTCTTGAACGCTTGACTGCGGCCGAAACAAGCTCAACAGCTTCATTCTGACCCTTTACCCTATCCATTAGCTCATCGGTAAGGTTTGTAAGGCGCTTTAAATCGCTTTCTTTAACCTTTGATGCAGGTATACCTGTCCAAAGCTCAATAACCCTTGCCAAATCATCATCGGTAACTGTATTTTCGGCGGCGGGTACATAAAGCTCATTTGCCTTTGACTTACATACCGCAAGCTCTGACTTTATTTTAGCAAGCTTTTCATAATCAATATCGTCAACCTTTGCGTTTTCCTCTTCCTCCATTACAGAAAGCTCTGCAATGCGCTTATTAACCACATAAAGCTCATCAATAGCCTTATTTCTAAGCGCGGCACAAGCGCAAGCTTCATCCATAAGGTCAATGGCTTTATCGGGCAAATAGCGGTCGGTTATATAACGCTCGGACAGTTTTACCGATGCCTTTAAAATATCATCGGGAATTTTAATGTTATGGTAACCCTCATAATAAGGTTTAACGCAGTTTAGTATTTTAAGGGTATTTTCAAAAGAAGGCTCTTCAATAATAACAGGCTGAAAACGGCGCTCTAAAGCGGCATCCTTTTCAATGTACTGTCGGTACTCTTTAAGAGTGGTAGCGCCTATTACATGGATTTCACCACGCGATAAAGCAGGCTTTAGTATATTGCCCGCATTCATAGCACCTTCCGAGTTGCCTGCGCCAACAATATTATGAACTTCATCAATAAAAAGAATAATATTGCCCGCTTTTTTAACCTCATCAACAAGGCCCTTAACCCTACTTTCAAACTGGCCCCTAAACTGGGTGCCTGCAACAAGTCCGGTTAAATCTAAAAGCCAGATTTCTTTATCCAAAAGCCTTGCAGGGGCTTCACCCAAAGCAATTTTCATTGCAAGACCTTCAACAATGGCTGTTTTACCTACACCCGGCTCACCAATAAGGCAGGGGTTGTTTTTTGAGCGGCGGGATAAAATTTGTATTGTACGGTAAAGCTCTTCATCACGACCAACGATGGCATCAATTTTACCTTCCTTAGCACGCTGGGTCAGGTTAGTACAATAGGTATCTAAATACTTATATTTGGACTTTTTCTTTTTATCACCCTTTTTATCATTGGGTGTTTTTTCACCGTTATCATCCGACTTTTTACCGCCAAAAATTTGGTTAAGAAATGGAAAAACAGGGGCTCCGCCGGCTTCAAAATCCTCATCACCCTCAACGCCTTCCATATCCTCACCGCTAAGCGCCATAAGCTCTGAAGGGTCAATACCGCCCATCATTTCATTCATATGCTCTGAAATTTCTTCAATATTTTCATCAGAAATATTCATACTTTTAAGCATATCGTCAATAGGTTTAAGCCCTACCTCTTTAGCGCAAATAAGACAAAGACCGTTGGGCTTACTTCCTGGATTATTGGCATCGGCAATAAAGACAACTGCCGGTCTTTTATTGCATTTTGAACAAAGCTTCATTTACATACTACTCCTTGGGAACTACGAAATTGGGCTGAAACCAGCCAAGAATTTAAAAATCATAGAATTTTCAATATTTTCTGCTGTGAAAAATAAAAATCCATCAACACTAAAGGACACAATGGTGTTAATAACTATTACCACGACAGCCGCCACTAAAACACCTTTACCAAAACCTAAAACGGCACCCAATGTTTTATTTAAGCCACCAACAATAGGTATGTTAAACAGCCTGTTAATCACCTTAGCCAAAAGCTTAACTAAAAACATTAGCACAACAAATATTATAACACCAACCGCCGTTTGTATAAGCGGAACAACTATAGGTTTTAAAATTGATGCGCTTGCCTGCTTTGCAATGGGCGCTACTTGGTTAGTACCAATTGCGGCATCCTTAATTGTTTCACGAAGTGTGTCGGGTGTTATATCAAAGTTATCTGCCAACTTTATAACATATTCGGGCAACGAATTCCATGTGCTATCAACGGCATCATCAACGCCATCACCTGCGGTTTCACCAACTGCATTTACTGCGGTATTAACAACTGCAGGTTCAATAGTTTTTTCGTATATACTGTTTGATATACCCCCGCCAATTGTAAAGGCAAGATAAATTGATAACGCAAAACCCACAAATTCAATTGCGGTTTTTACAAAGCCGCGCCTTGCAGAAATAAAAACATAAATTGCAACAATTGCAACAATTATTAAATCAAGCAATATCCACATAAAGCTACCCCCTATTTTTCATTTACCGAACAATAATTTATATGCAAATTATCACTGGCAAGAACCCCTTTTTCATCAACACCAATGATGAAAGATGGTTTTTGTGTTAAGGTAATTACAGCAGTTTGTTTGCCTAAAATATCCAACACAGATATTTGATTGCCGCTTAAAATAAAGAATGTTTCATCAAAAAATGTAATATCTTCAATAATGCCGTTATATTCAAAGCTTGTATCTGTGTCGCCCCAAGAATCAAAAAGATAAACCTGTGAGAGTGCCGCCTCACTATAAACTGCAAGGGCACCATCGCCCGTGGCTTTAAAATATGATGGTGAAAGATTTTGGTCGCCGACCTTTAAAATTTCGCCCGAATCCCAATCCACAATTGCGGTTGATTCATTACTGATGTACATAAATTCGCCAGAAGAAATAACCTCCAGCTCCACTACCGATTCATCCTTAATTTCTTTTACAAAAATTGGATTTTCCTCATCGGTATCAAGGCAATATATCTCTGATGCAAATATTCCGTTTTTAACCTTTAAAACAGAAACCGCAACATAGTCACCGTTATTTGATAATGCTATGTCGGTAATAAGTCCATCCGCCAAATACCAAGAATAGTATTGCTTCATTGAGCTGTTAAAAACCAGTATTTGCGCGGCGTATGATGTTGTAGCTGTTACAAATGCCATACTGCCGTTTTTACCAATTGTAGCGCAGTATATTGAGCTAGGCAGGCTTTCTTCAAACAGAATATTTGAGTTATTTGCAACTATAAATCCGTTGCTTTCACGGTTATAAATTAAAATGCGCTCATCGGATGTTTCTAAAACGGGATTACTGAAATCGTGTTGAAAATTTATAAATTCCTTACCTGAAGAGTTATACCCCATAAGATGTGAATTTGAAAGCAAAAAAGACTTTTCATTATAGTTTTTAAAGGCAAGTGTTTCACTACCGGAAATATTAGCAGGAAAATCACCGCCGCCGATTAACGCAAAGGAGTTTGTTATACGCTCAATCGGTCCTGTTGGAGATGTTAAACAGAAAACCAGCACCGATAAAATAACAACAAATGCAATGGCCGAGGTTATAAGCCTTTTTCTTCTAACCTCCTGCTTGGTGCCCAAAACAACCGAAAAAAGCTCCCCTGCGGAGGGCATTGGCCTTCGTGCAGGTCTTGTCCTATTAGACTGTGTAACCTTTTTAGGGCTTTGGTGTTTTGGCTTTGATGCACTTTTTACAGGTTTGGTGTTTTTAATTGGCTTTTGCTTTTTTATTTCCTGCACTTCGGGGCGCATAACAATTTTTTGTTCGGTTTGTTTTACCCTTTTAACAGGTTTTTTTGCTTTTGGTTTAGTGCTGGGTTTAGCGCTTTGCTTTTTAGGTGCAGTAGCCTTTTTGGGGGCCTGCTTGGGATTGATTTTTTGCACTTTTTTGCGTTCTGCCATAAAAACACCACCTTTCTTTTTTATTTAAAATTTTTACTGTAATGTACCTTTTCAAGGTACAGACCCTGTGGCGGTGCAGTTGCGCCAAGCAAACTGCGCTCACCACTACTAAATGCATTATTTATGGTATCGGCCGATATTTTGTCATTACAAAAATCAAGCAGAGTACCAACCATAATTCTAACCATATTATATAAAAATCCATTAGCAGTTACATAAAAATCAAAACCGCTTTTAGTTTTTATAGTATAGCAATCATAAACTGTGCGCACTGTGTTTTCTACCGTACGATTTATTGATGAAAAGGCTTCAAAATTATGTTCACCCTTTAAAAGGTTGCAATATTCATTGGCTTTAGATAAATCAACCGTGTTTTTAAGCCAAAGTGTGCGACCTTCAAAAAATGGGTTTTTAATTTCATTGCAGTAAAATGAATACCTATATGTTTTACCATCAGAATCATAACGGGCATGAAAATCATCATCCACATCATAACAGTTAAGGGCGGCAATATCATTCGGAAGCTTGGTATTAAGACCTAAAACCAAGCCCTTATTGGGAATATTAACATTTGTATCAAAATGGCAATAAAACGACTTGGCATGCACGCCTGAATCTGTACGACTGCAGCCTGTAACATCGGGGCGATGCTTTAAAACATCCTCTAAAGCATTTTGCAAAATCTCTTGAACGGTAGTACCATTGGGCTGAACCTGCCAACCGCAATAATTGGTGCCAAGATATGAAATTTCCAGCAGTTTTCTGCCCATTGGTTTTCACCACCTAAAATATTTTCATTAAAATAACCGCGCCAAAAACTAACGCCATAATTAAAACCGAAACAAAGTCCTTTATCGAGGGTCTTAATTTTTTCATACGGGTTCTACCTTTACCACCCCTGTAGCATCGGCAATCCATTGCCTCTGCAAGCTCATACGCTCTGCGGACCGATGATATTAAAAGCGGAATTAAAATAGGCATTAAGGCTTTAAGGCGCTTAAACATTCCGCCGCTTTCTAAATCGGCACCCCTTGCCTTTTGGGCCGACATAATTTTATCTGTTTCATCGGTAAGGGTTGGAATAAACCTTAAGGCTATGGTCATCATCATTGCCAAGGTATGCACCGCTTCACCAAGACCGATAAATTTAAGGGGCGAAAAAATACTTTCAATAGCATCGGTAAGCTCTGTGGGGGTTGTGGTGTAGGTTAAAACGGTGCTTATAGTAATCATAAGCACTATTCTAAGGGCCATAAATATTGCCCTTTTTACACCTTCAACCGTTATGGTAAATATCCAAAAATTAACCAAAACAGCACCTTCACTTACATAAAAAACATTAAGCAGTGCCGTAATAATTATGATGGGAAGTATTGGCTTTAAATTTTTAAGATACATTGAAACAGGTACCTTTGAAATTAAAAGCACAAAAATTAAAACTGCGGTTAAAAGACCTAATGCGTAAAAATTTGGTGCCAAAAACACAAAAACAATAAAGGCCACAATTTGAACAAGCTTAAAGCGCGAGTCCATCTTATGAATTACCGAGCCTGAATTATAATACTGACCAAGGGTAAAATTCTTAACCATTATTTTTACCCCCGTTTTTAGCAAGCATTATTGCCTGCACAGCATCATCGGTGGTATACACATTGGTATTAACCGAAATTCCCATACTCTTTAATTCAAGCAAAACTCTGGTCACCATTGGAACATCAAGTCCCATTGAGTTTAACATATCACTTTTTGAAAAAACATCTGCAACGGTGCCAAACATTTTAACCTGTCCCCCGCTTAAAACCAACAGTTTATCACAAAGGCGGCTTAAATCTTCCATACTGTGTGAAACAATAATAACACCTGCATTATGCTTTTCTTTATACTTTTTAACGGCAGAAAATAGCATTTCGCGACCTATTGGGTCAAGACCGGCTGTTGGCTCATCAAGGACAAGGACATCGGGTTCCATTGCCAAAATACCTGCCAAAGCAGCACGACGCTTTTCGCCACCCGATAGGTCAAAGGGTGATTTTTGCAGGTTCTCATCACTTAAGCCTAAAAGGGAAGAATATTCCCTTACTCGGCGGTCAATTTCTGCCTCATCAAGACCCATATTTTGCGGACCATAGGCAATATCTTTATATACTGTTTCTTCAAAAAGTTGATATTC
>JAFNZJ010000030.1 GCA_017382915.1 Clostridia bacterium
AATGCTTTAGATGCACATTTAGGCGCAAGCAGACCCTTTTATGCAGTATTTTACGACCTTAGGGATAGCATAAGTAAACTTATTTTCAACAATATAAATTTTGATGAAGCATCACTGATTTCGGCGGTGCTGGTGGGCGACCGTGATTTTTTAGACCGCGATTTTGAAGCCAATGCCAAGGCGGTGGGCATTACACATGTTTTGGTGGTGTCGGGCGGTCATTTGGGTATAATATTTCAACTTTTAAGCGGTGTTTTTGCCCTTTTGAAGGTAAGGCGCAAGGTTGGCAATGTTGCAATGCTTTTTGCAATATTTGCGCTTGAGGCCATATGTGGCTTTTCGCCGTCAATACTGCGCGCAGGTCTTACCTATACAATTTTTATTATAGGCAGACTTATTCACCGCAACCCCGACCCGCTTAATTCTTTAGGCTTGGCCACCATTATTATACTGTTTTTCAACCCCTTTGGGTTTGGAAATTTAGCACTTATGCTGTCATTATTTTCAACCTTTGGTCTTATTTATTTGTGCCCTATATTTTACGGGTGGTCTACTAAACTTGTTTCAAGATTTTTTAATATTGGCGTTATCACAAAGGGAATATTGCTAGCCCTTTGCCAAACGCTGGCCGCCATTGTTGCCACCACACCCATTTGTATTTTGGGTATAGGATATATTTCACTTATTGCGCCAATTTCAAATCTGCTTATAGTTTGGGCAATAAACCTTTTAACATCACTTACCTTTGTAACGGTTATTTTACTTTGCCTGCCATCTGTTTTAAAGGCCTTGGCGGCGGTGCCAATAATTATTTTGTGTCTGCTTACCAGATACACCGTTTATGTTACAAATACACTTGCAAAAATACCGTGGGCTACTGCCGAAACAAAGCCCGAATATATTATTTCATTTTTGCTTTTTATATTGATTATACCGACAATACTATTGCTTAAAAACTGTAACCTTCAAAAGCGGGGCAAAATTGCTTTGCGCGCTACTGCCATTACGCTTGCCTTATCTTCGGTTTTAAGCTTGGTGCTGTTTTATAATTTGTCAAGTGGACCTAAGATTTCGGTGCTTTCGGTTGGTAAGGGCATAAGCGTTGTAGTGCGCGGAGATGATAAAACCGCCGTAATAGGTGCGGGCGATACCCCAAATGATTACATAAAAATTGAAAATCATTTGTTTGGTATTGGGGCAAGACAGGTAGATTATTTAATTTTGCCTGCTGCTAACAAACCTTTTGCGGGTGGTGCGCCCGAATTTATAAGTAAACAAAATTCAGTGGTAGCCTACCCTAACAGCGGCGACTATGCCGACCGACTTAATTATATTAAAAGGAATAATTTTTATACCTTTAATGGTGTGAATGTCCTTGATTTAGATGATGAAATTCAAATTATTATACTGCCTAATGTTGGCAGTGTAATTAACACACCCAATAAAAACATTGTTGTTTATTCGGGTGAGGGAGATATTAACCTACTGTTTAACCTTTGTCACCATAAATCCCCTACCCTTATTACACACGAAAAATTAAAATCTACCCTAGAATTTACGGTGGGTAAATTGGTTATAACAAATAAGTTAAAGGATACATTAGAACTTTAAAAACGGAGGTGCCAAAATGATAGCTGAACACGAATTAAGGGCCAAGGTTTCACACGGTATGCTAAAGCCTGTTTATTTGCTGGTTGGCAATGACCCGTATTTAACCAAGCGCTATGCCAATTTAATTGCAAAAAAGGCGGTACCCGAAAACCCCGATTTTAACCTTTTTAATATGAAGGAAAACTGCACCCTTGAGGATATTTATGACCGACTTTTTCAGTTTTCATTTACGGGGGAAAGAATTTGCGTTTTAGCATCAAACTTTGATTTTGAAGGCTGTCCCATAGGCACCTTTAAGGAACTACAAAAAATTGTTGAAAATCCGCCTGAAGCAAATGTACTGGTGCTTTATTATGATGTGCTTAACATAAACACCAAAAAATCAGACCGCTTTAAAAAGCTTTTAAAATCGGTTGAAAGCGGCGGCGGTGTTGTATGTGAGCTTAACCACAAAACCGAAAACGAACTGGTCAAAATGCTTTGTGACGGTGCGGCAAAGCGGTTAAGAAAGCTTGATGCCCAAACCGCAAAGTATATGATAAGCATTTGCTCAAACGACCTGAATATTTTAATAAATGAACTTGAAAAGCTGTGCGCCTTTTTGCCCGAAAACGGTACTATTGACCGCAATACGGTTGACACTGTTTGCGTTAAAACGCTTGAGGCGTCGGTTTATGATATGTCGCGCCATATTTTGGCAGGCAGGGGTGAGCAGGCATTTTTTCTTTTGCACACCCTTTTGGCGCAGGGTATATCCCCCGCCGAAATTCACGCCCTTATAGTAAGCGCATATGTGGATATTTTTAGGGTCAAGTCGGCAGTTTTAGCAGGTCAAACGGCCGAAAGCATTGCGGCTGATTTTGGCTACCCGCCAAACCGAGTTTTTGTTTTAAACAATGCCCTGCGTGATGCAAAGCGCCTTAGCGAAAAGCAAATATCCCTTATATTAAAGGAACTGCTAAATGTAGATTCCATAGTCAAAAACGATGTTAAAATTAGTGGTGATAACGCAAAAACCGCGCTTGAAACACTAATTACCAAGATACTTAAAATCACCGCCGGAGGGGTTAAATGATAAAGCTTGATATGCCCATTATTGTTGAGGGCAAATATGATAAAATTAAGCTTTCAGAAATTTTTGATGCCGTAATAATAACAACCGATGGCTTTGGCATTTTTAAAAATAAGCAAAAGGCGGCACTTATTAAAAAGCTGGCCGAAAAAAACGGAGTCATAGTTTTAACCGACAGTGACAGTGCGGGTTCAATAATACGCTCACACCTTAAAAATATTTTAAGTGATGATAAAATTCACCATGTTTTACTGCCCCCCGTAAAGGGTAAGGAGCGCCGTAAATCAAAGCCATCTGCCGAAGGGCTTTTGGGTGTTGAGGGCACCAAAAAGGATGTTATTATTAAGGCCTTTGAAAGGTTTTTACCAAAGGATAAAGCCCAAAAAAGCAAGACCTCAATATCTACCGCTTTTTTAATGTCACAGGGACTTAGCGGTACCGAAAACAGCCTTAATAAAAGAAAATACCTTTTAGAAAAATTAGGACTTCCCTACTGTGTTTCAACCGCCACCCTTAAAAAGGTTTTAGGCGAAATATCAAGCGAGGAAGAAATTGCTTTAATAATGAAAGATTATAAAGAGGTGTAAAAAATGGCAGGCAAAAATCAGCGTACAAGAGTTTTAACGCTGCTTAAAATTTTAATGCAAAAAACCGATGAGCAGCATCCGCTAAACTCTGCCGAGCTTATTGCCAATCTAAACAGTTTTGGCATTGAGTGTGACCGCAAAACAATTTACGATGATATTGAGGCCCTTAATTTATGCGGTTATAACATTATACAAACCCGCGGTGCCAAATCGGGCTATTTTATGGCCTCACGCGATTTTGAACTGCCCGAAATTGCCCTGCTTACCGATGCGGTTTTAGCTGCCGATTTTATTACCCGCAAAAAGACCAACACCTTAATAAATAAATTAAAGGGTCTTTTAAACGAATATCAGGCCGAAAGCTATTCAGGTCGTAGCTTTATTGATAACCGCAATAAGGGTGATAATGAAGAAATTTATTACAGCATAGATGCCATTGAGCGCGGTGTTGCCGCTAAAAAGAAAATTACCTTTAAGTATGTGCGCCACACCCTAAACGGAGGTCGCACACCCCAAGTAACCATAAAAGAAATGAAGGCAAGCCCATATGCCCTTATCTGGGCAGAGGACCACTACTACCTGGTTTGCAACAATGAAAAGTATGATAATTTAATGCATCTGCGCCTTGACCGTATGAAATCGGTAAATGTTACCGATGAGGATTGGCGCCATTTTAGTGAGGTTAGTGAATATAAAACCGAATTTAATACTGCTGATTATACCGACAAGGTATTTAATATGTTTAGTGGTGAGCAGGAGGAAATTACCCTTGACTGCAGTACCGAAATATTAGAGCAGGTTATTGACAGATTTTCGGATAAAATTTTTATCAGGGATGCGGGCGAAAACCGATTTTTATTCAGTCACAAGGCCTTTATAAGCGACGGACTGGTAAACTGGATATTACAGTTTGGTGATAAAATGCAGGTTAAAAGTCCCGAAAAATTAAAGGTAAAAATAAATCAGCGCATAGCATCAATAAGCAACATATATAAATAACATAAACCCCCTTTTATTCTCATATACTTAAAAGAATAAAAGGGGTTGTTTTATTTGATTAAAATAGTTTTAATTAGCCTTTTGGTCATATATTTTTTGATTTATTTATTGCTTGCCGCCAAAACTGGCAAGCCCTTTAAAACAATTTTTTTGTACTCATTTTTAGGTGTTTTAGGTATGACCTTGGTGAATGTTTTTTCCTACCTTAGCGGGGTGTACATACCAATAAACGGCTATTCGGTTGGATTTTCTGCCGCCCTTGGGTTGCCCGGTACGGTTACACTGTTAATAGTAAGGTTAATATTTTTAAATTAAAAGCCTTTTGGACCTACTCCAAAAGGCTTTTTTACTACTTTATTGCAGCTGTAATATAACTGCAGTCGGGCAAAACCATTTCGGGCTTTACATCCGATGCATTTAAAATTTCTTCAGTGGTTTCACCGCTCATAACCAATATACTGTGGGCACCTGCATTTACACCGCTTTTAATATCGGTATAAATTCTGTCACCTACAACGGCCGTTTCGGCCGGTGAAACACCTTTTTTTGCCATTGCCAAGGTTGGCATTAAGGGTGATGGCTTGCCAATAAAAAGCGGCTCTTTACCGGTGGCATTTTTTAGCATTATACTAACACTGCCACAGTCGGGCACACTGCCAAATTCGGTAGGGCAAACCAAATCGGGGTTGGTTGCAATATAGGGTATGTCGCGGGTTAATAAAAGTCTGCTTACATCCTCAAGCTTTTTAAAGGTAAGCTCGGTATCAAAGCCCATTACTATTAAATCAACCTTATCTAAATCTTCGGTAACGGTAAAGCCTGCCGATATAAGCTCATCCTTAAATGATTTAGTTCCGCAAACATAAAGGTTAGCGCCCTTAAAATTATTATTAAGATAGTATGCGGTGGCCTGCGATGATGTTAAAAAATCATCCTTGGTGGCTTTAACGCCCAAGTTTTCAAGCTTTTTAACATAATCTAAAACACTTTTTGATGAGTTGTTGGTCATAAACAAATAGTCTGCGCCGTTTTCCCTTATGGTGCTAAGCAGTTCATTTGTAAAATCAAACAACCTATTGCCCAAATAAAGGGTGCCATCCATATCAAAAAGGAAAAGCTTTATTTGCTTTAACAGCTCGTTACCCTGCATTTTTTCACTACCTTTAACTAATAATACTTTTATATTACAATAAGACCACTAAATACGGGCTACCCCTGTTTCCTTGGCGGTTTTAATAACTGCCTCTGCAACAACCTTTGCCACCCTTTTATCAAGTGCAGTAGCAATAATATTTTCCTCACTTATTTCATCATCAGGAATAAGTGAAGCCAGCGCAAATGATGTAGCAACCTTCATTTCTTCGTTAATACAGGTTGCACGGCAATCAAGGGCGCCACGGAAAATACCGGGGAAGGCAAGAACATTGTTAATTTGGTTAGGGAAGTCAGACCTACCTGTACCTACTACCCTTGCGCCTGCTTTTTTGGCGATGTCGGGCATAATTTCGGGTGTGGGGTTGGCCATGGGGAACATTATGGCATCACTTGCCATTGATTTGACCATATCCTCACTGACAAGGTTGGGTGCCGATACACCTATAAAAACATCTGCGCCAACAAGGGCATCTGCCAAGGTGCCTTTTTTATTTTCAAGGTTGGTAACCTTTGCAATTTCTTCCTGTGCGGGGTTGTTGTTTGCATCCCCCGCCGAAATAATGCCAAAGCGGTCACAGAAGGTAAGATTTTTAACACCAATATTCATAAGGTGCTTACCAATAGCAATACCTGCCGAGCCTGCACCGTTGATTACAACCTTTACCTTATCAATCTGCTTTTTAACAAGCTTTAAGGCGTTTATAAGGGCGGCTGCCACAACAATAGCCGTGCCGTGTTGGTCATCGTGGAAAATCGGAATATCGCAAATTTCTTTAAGCTTTTGCTCAATTTCAAAGCAACGGGGTGCTGAAATATCTTCAAGATTTATTCCACCGAAACTGCCCGAAAGCAAATATACTGTGCGGACAATTTCATCAACATCCTTTGATTTTATACAAAGCGGGAATGCATCAACATCAGCAAACTCCTTAAATAAGGCGCATTTACCCTCCATAACGGGCATACCTGCCTCAGGACCAATATCACCAAGACCTAGCACGGCAGTACCATCGGTTACAACCGCAACAAGGTTTGAACGGCGGGTTAAATCGTAGGATTTGTTAATGTCCTTATTTATTTCTAAACAAGGCTCTGCAACACCGGGGGTATATGCTAACGATAAATCCTCACGGGTGTCAATCTTGGCGCGGGATACAACCTCAATTTTGCCGCCCCATTCATAGTGCTTTTTTAATGACTCTTGTCTGATGTCCATTTTATTAGTCCTCCCAAGGGAATTTGTACTGAGTAAGACCTAACTCATCGCGAATCTCGGTAATTTCTTTTTGTACCGACTCATTTATAGGCACGCCGCTTTCACGGGCAAGGCCAATTTCATATTCTTTTTCGCCTGCGGTGTAAATTCTTTCAGCGCCGGGTGCTTTTTTAGATGCACGCATACTGCGACAGATGTCGCCGGCCTTTTTACGGGCAATATCTTCACCCATAAAGTGTTCGGTATCAATTGCAATAAACCAGTGACCTAACTGATAGGGGCGGATATTGCCGTTTTCATCCTTACCGTCAAGGGCTTTACCGTAAGCGCCGTCCTGTAAGATAGATGAGAAAAACTCAACAGCCAAAGCAAAGCCATAGCCTTTATAGCCACCTAAAGCCTCACCAATACCGCCAAGGGTGGTAAGGGCGGCTGTGCCACCGCGGATTTTTTTAAGTGCCACGCCTGCATCGCCCTCAACTGCGTTACCGTCGGTATCAATAATGGTGCCGGGATGTACATCCTCACCTATTCTTTCATAATACTCCACCTTACCGTTTTGGGTAATTGAAGTAGCGCAGTCAAAGTTAAAATCAAATGCCTCATCGGTGGGTACACCAATGGTAAAGGGGTTGGTACCAAACATACCCTCAACACCGTGTGTAGGTGCAACAGAGGGGCGTGCATTTGTACCGGTCATACCAATACAGCCTGCCTTGGTTGCCATTGTTGAATAGTAACCTGCTATACCATAATGGCATGAATTACGAACAACAACCATACCCATACCATATTCCTTTGCCTTTGCGATGGCCATGCTCATAGCCTTATGACCGATTACCTGACCCATACCGTGATGACCGTCAATAACTGCGGTGGTTGGGGTTTCTTTTAAGATTTCAATTTCGGTAACTGCGTTTTGAATACCTGCCTTAATTCTGTCAAGGTAAACAGGCTTAAAGCGGTTAACACCGTGTGATTCAATGCCGCGTTTATCCGACTCTAAAAGTACATCTGCGCAAATTTCTGCGTCCTTTTTGGGGATACCGTAACCAACAAAAGCATCAATCACAAAGTTGGTTATGGTCTTCCAATCTACTACCTGTGTTTTGTTCATAACTATTTCTCCTTATAAAAATTTTAATCTTCAACAACATATAAAACATTGTCTATTTTACAAATTAACTCAAGGTCAATTTTATAACGTTTATCGGTGCTGATTATCAGTCCTATATTACCCTGCTTGCCGCTTTTTGGGGCAACCACCTCATAGTCGGGTGTTTTAGGAAAAACTGCCTTTATTTGATTTAAGGTTTCATTAAGAATTGACATATCAGCAAGCTCTGCATAAAAGGTTTCATTGCGACGCTTTGATTTTTCAAGAAGACCAAGCAGCATGGTTGAAATTAAAAGCAGTGCCGCACCAATACCTGCGCCAAGGTAAAATCCGTAGCCAAGTGCTATGCCTATTGTTGCGGTTGCCCACACACCTGCGGCGGTGGTAAGACCCTTAACAATATTACCGTTTTTAAGCACAATCATACCTGCGCCCAAAAAACCTACACCCGAAATTACCTGCGCGGCAAGGCGCATAACATCGCCACCTGTTTGTAGTACAGTGTTTACATAAACACCTGTCATTGCCGTTATGGTGGAGCCAAGACAAACCAAAATATGTGTACGCATACCCGCCGCTCTACCGTGGCGACCACGCTCAGTACCGATTAGTCCACCTATTAAAACCGCCAAAAACAGTCTGAAAATAATTTGTTCTAATGTCATAATTATTCCCCCTTAAAATAAAAAAGAAACGCAAAAGCAGAACAGCGGTATACCGCTATTCATACCTTCCGTTTCTCCAAATCTCTACGGTAATATTAAGTTTATTATACTTTTATCTTATATATACCAAAGCTCCGGCATACCGGTTGAAACACCTGCTGCACCACTAGCAAGTGCTGATGTAACCTCAGCCTTTGTTTCAATAAGTCCGCCTGCAATAACAGGTACTGAGCCACCTGAAAAGCGCTCGATAACCTTGCCTATAACGCCCGGCATAATTTCAATAAGGTCAGGGTTTGAAACCTCAAGCAATTCGTGTATACTGTCAAGACCTTGGGTGTCAAGCGCAAAAAAGCGCTGCACCGTTAAAAGCCCTGCCTCTTTTGCGTAGCGAATCATTTGACCGCGGGTGCTTATTATTCCATCAACACCAAGCGATGCCAAATATTCAATGCCTGTTTTATCCTTGCCTATTCCATCGGCCAAATCAATATGAACAAATATATATTTGCCCGCCTTATGCGCCTTTTCAATGCGTGCCTCCTCTTTAGGTAGGCTTGCCTTTAAATCAAAAAGAATTTCAGGCGGAGAGGTAAGGGTTTTTTCAAACTCATTATCGTGGAATGATGCTATTACAGGACTGCGTTCTAAAATATCGTGAAGCTGTTCCCTGGTCATAAGACACCTCCTAAATATAAAAAGGCGCAAGGACGCACTACTCCCGTGGTCCTTGCGTCTCCATTTCTCTGCAAAGATATTATAAAATATTATGTTTTATTTGTCAAGTATTATTAGTACTTAACGCCAACACCGTAAATGGTAAATGAGCCTTCGGTCATATCGGGGGTAATGGTAATATGGGTGCCAACCCTATCCAAATCAACCAAAGTTGCGCTTTGTGCACTTGATGCGCCAAGGGTAAAGGTTGAACCATTTTGACCCGTAAATTTAACACCGCCCTGCTTTGTGCCTGTAAAGAACATAAGCACCTTTACACCATTATTTTTGGGCAAAGGAATATAAAGCTCTGACTTGCCGGGTGTTGCCCTATAGGTCCAGCCGTGGGTTATGGTGTCTTTATTATCATTTGCTACAAAGCCACCGCTAAGCTTTACACCCTTTTGGGTGTTAATAATATAACCTAAATTAAGATACTGTGTTTCTTCAGGCTTTTTAGGTGCGGTAATTTTCGTAGATGTTTTTGCAAGGTTTTTCTTAACATTTTCTAAATGGGATGTTATGATTTTAGAGGCAATTAAGTGTCCGCTTGAGTTGGGGTGAATTGTATCATCGCTAATATCTATCCACTTAATATAGCGGCGGTCAATTCTGTCCCAAATATAGTTATGATAGCTTACAGAGGGTATGCTATTTTCTTTAGCCGCTCTGGTTAAATAACTGTTAGGTACGGTGTTTTTGCCCTCATCATTGCGGGCAAAATCAATTGCCATTACAGCGGGTGAATTGCTTTGACTTAAAATTCTGTAAAGAAGTGATGAATATGTATAATAAAGGTCATTATCAAGGTAGGTATTTACGGCAAAGTCAATAACCACAAAATCAGGCTTTGCATAAAGCAGGTCGGCCTGTAAACGGTAGCAAGCCATTTCAGGGTTGGTGGAGCCTATACCTGCGTTTACAAACTCAAACTTTGCTTTGGGGAAATTTTCCTTCCACCATTCGCAAACCAAATAGCCATAGCTGTTTGAAACACCGCCTGAACCGGCGCCACGACTTATGGAGCCACCCAAAACAGCAATTTTATAGGTGCCGCCCTTTTGGGCTTTTTTCATAAGCGCGGCAATACGGGCATTGTTGCCGGCATCCTTAAGGGATTTACTGTAAATATATGGGTCCAAGCCCCAAAGAATTAAATCCTTTTTAGAATAAACCATATCGTCATCGTCGTCCTCATCATTATTTGCTTGTTGTTTTTTTGATGATGGTTTATTGGAAGATGGTTTGGTTTTGTTTGAAGAGGGTTTGGTATCACTTAAAGAATCGTCTTTTTCCTCAGAGGATACATCCTCAACCGAGGTGGTTTGGTCGGTATTATCTGCGCTACCCTCACCGCCGCAGCCCACTAATGCCAAAGCGCTTAAAGCCGCTATTAAAACCGCCAAAAATAAAGATATTATGCCTTTTGACTTCATATTAAAATCCCCTTATTTATAACTTAAAGCTTCAATTATTATATTATCATTTAAGGGTACCTTTGTCAATATTACCATTACAATTTTAAATTACATTTTATAATAAAAAATTTGTTATATCGCTTGATAAGTTGGCGCAAATATGTTATGATAATATAGAATATTTGTGTAGTATATTTTATTGGGGAGGCGAAGCATTTGGCAGATAACAGACCTATTGGTGTATTTGACTCAGGGCTTGGCGGTCTTACGGTTGTAAAGGAGCTTAAAAGACTGCTGCCAAATGAAAACATTATATATTTTGGTGATACGGGTCGTGTGCCTTACGGTACCAGAAGCAATGATATTGTTAAACGCTACGCCCGTGAGGATGAAGCATTTTTATTAAGTCAAAATGTTAAAATGATAATCGCCGCCTGCGGTACCGTTTCATCGGTAGCATATATGACCGCAAAGGAGCTGCCCGTACCCTTTATTGAGGTTGTAACACCCGCCGCTTTAGCCGCCGCAAATGCAACCAAAAATAACAAAATAGGTGTTATTGGCACATCGGTTACTGTTGGTAGCCGCTCACACGCAAGGGCAATACTTAAAACCCTGCCCGATGCCGTAATTGTGGCAAATGCCTGCCCGCTTTTTGTATCACTTGTTGAGGAGGGCTGGATTTCACCCGAGGACCCCGTTACCAATGAGGTTGCAAAAAGGTATTTAGAGCCTATTGTAAATGCCGATGTTGACACACTTATAATGGGTTGCACCCACTACCCCGCCCTGCGACCTATTTTACAAAAAATTATGGGTGATAAGGTTACCCTTATTGACCCGGGTTTGGCAACCGCCATGCAGGTTAAAGATTATTTAACCAAAGCAAACGCCCTTGCCGAAAGCAAGACCGACGACAAATACTTTGTTAGCGACAGGGCTAACACCTTTTCCAAGGTTGCTAAAATTCTTATGGGTGAAAGCATTGAGGATAAGGTTGAGCAGATTGATATTTTTAAATATATTTGAGGAACTTTAAATGAAGGATGTTTTGGTTACGGTAAAAACCGTACAAACAGATGATAGCGGCAAGCCCGACACCATTGAGCTTACCGCCGAGGGCAGCTTTGCCAAAAAGGATGACGCATACCTAATAAAGTATACCGATTGCTTTTTAGCCGGCGCCGATGAGCCAATACTTACCACCGTTAGGGTGGGCAGTGACGGTTCTGTAACGGTAAGCCGAAGCGGTAAATTTAAAAGCCGCTTTACCATTGAAAAGGGCAGGCGTTGTCAGTGCATGTATGCCACACCATACGGCACCCTATCAATGGGCTTTTTTGGTGAAAGCATTGAAAACCGCCTTACCGAAAACGGCGGTGAAATTAAACTAACATACACTGTTGATGTGAATAACTCGCAACTTAATAAAAACGAAATGACCATTTGTATAAAGGATGTGCAATTTTAAAATGTCAAGCGTAATAAATAAAGTAAAAAGTGAAATTAAAGACACCATTTTATCGGCCGCAAAGGTATGTGCCGAAAAGGGTGTTTTTGCCGAGTGTGAATTACCCGACTTTAATATTGAAGTGCCTGCCGACCGCTCACACGGTGATTTTGCGGTTAATGCCGCAATGGTTTGGGCAAGGGCGCTGAAAAAGGCCCCCCGCGCCATTGCTGAGGACCTTCAAAATGAAATTGAGCTTAGCGGCTACATAAGCCGTTTAGAAATTGCAGGCCCCGGTTTTATGAACATATACCTTTCAGACCGCTTTTACAGTGATATTGTGGTTGATGTTTTAAACTTGGGTCAAAACTACGGTAAAAGCGACTACGGCAATGGCAAAAGCGTTTTGGTTGAATTTGTTTCAGCCAATCCTACCGGCCCTATGCACATTGGTAATGCCCGTGGCGGTGCCCTTGGTGATTCTATTGCCGCCGCTTATGACTGGGCAGGCTTTGATGTAAAGCGCGAATTTTATGTTAATGATGCAGGTAACCAAATTAACAAATTTAAAATATCGTTAGAGGCAAGGTATTTGCAGTTGTTTGATGACAGTGTAGAAATACCTGAAGATGCATATTTAGGTGATGATATTACCAACCACGCAAAGGCCTTTGCCGAAATTCACGGCGACAAATATGTTACCGCCTCTGCCGAGGAAAGGCAAAATGCACTTTGCGATTTTGCACTGCCTAAAAACATTCAAAAACTCAAAGATGACCTTAGTAAATACCGTATCAGTTATGACCGCTGGTATTTAGAAAGCGACCTGCACAGTAGCGGTGCCGTTACCGAAATTATTGAAAAATTAAAGGCTTCGGGCTACACCTATGAGCTTGAGGGTGCATTATGGCTTAAATCAACCGAGTTTTGTGATGAAAAAGACCGCGTGCTTATGCGTGCTAACGGCGTACCCACCTATTTGGTGCCCGACATTGCCTACCACTATGATAAGCTTGTTACCCGTAATTTTGATTTGGCTATTGATATTTTAGGTGCCGACCACCACGGCTACATTGCCCGTATGATGGCCGCCCTTACCGCACTTGGTGTTGATGCCAACCGCCTTAAAATAGTTATTATGCAAATGGTTCGCCTTGTTAAAAACGGTGAAACCTATAAGCTTTCAAAGCGTTCAGGCAAGGCAGTTACCCTTGAAACCCTTTTGGATGAGGTGCCGATTGATGCCGCAAGGTATGTGTTTAACTCAAAAGAGCCTAACACCCACCTTGAATTTGACCTTGATTTGGCGGTAGAGCAGTCCAGCCAAAACCCCGTTTATTATGTGCAGTATGCCCACGCCAGAATTTGCAGTATACTGCGTAATTTAGCTGCTGAGGGTATTACACCCAAAGCCCTTACAGCAGCCGATTTTGACTGCCTTACAGCATCGGAGGAAAGGGAGGTTATTCGCCACCTTTCATCACTACCGCAGACCATTATAAATGCGGCTGAGGGTTATGACCCTGCACTTATCACCCGCTATGCCTATGATTTAGCTACCCTTTTCCACCGTTTTTATAATTCCTGCCGTGTTAAGGGTGAGTCCCAAAATCTGCTTCAGGCAAGACTTAACCTTTGCGTAGCCGTTAAAACCGTTATTGCAAATGTTTTAAATCTGCTTAAAATTGATGCACCAAACGAAATGTAACTATGAAAAGTCTTATAAATAAAAAGTCCTTTAATGTGGTGCTTGTGCTTCTTTCAGGCATACTTTGGGGCACCATTGGAATTTACACCACCGCCTTAAACACAAGCGGTCTTAGCAGCATTTCAATAACCGCCGTGCGCTCACTGCTCACGGCGATTATGTTAGGCATATTTATTTTTATTTATAATAAAAAGCTGTTTAAAATCCGACTTAAGGATTTACCCTACTTTTTTGGTATGGGAGTTATTAGCTTTGCCTTTTTTAATGTATGCTATTTCAAATCAATGCAGCTTAATAAATCACTTGGTACTGCCGCAATACTGCTTTACACCGCACCTATATTTGTATGCTTTTTATCGGCAGTTCTTTTTAAAGAAAAAATAAACCTTACTAAGCTTATTTGCCTTGCCCTTGCTGTGGCGGGCTGTATTTTGGTGTCGGGCGGGGGTAACATTACCTTCCTTGGTCTGCTTTTTGGACTTGGCTCCGGCTTTGGATACGCACTTTATAGTATTTTTAGTGTTTATGCACTTAAAAACAATAACTTCTTTACCGCCATTTTTTACGCCTTTGTACTGGCAACAATATGCCTTGCGCCACTTTGCCAGTGGGGTGCCGTAATTACCTCCATAAAGGCGGACTTTAGCATATTTTTATACATTTTAGGCATTGCCTTTTTTACCACCGTTTTACCCTACATACTTTATACCTGCGGTTTAAAGGTGGTGCCCGCGGGCGAGGCTTCGGTTATTGCCTGCATTGAGCCGCTTGTTGCCGCTCTTATAGGATTTTTTGTGTTCAACCAAACAATGAAGCCACTTGCCATAATAGGCATTGTGCTTATTCTTGGTGCGGTTATAATTTTAAGCAGACCTAAAAAGGACTAACCAACTATTTTGAAAGGGTGTTTTATATGGCAAAATCTGTACTTATTTTTGGCGGCTCCCGCGGGATTGGCGCCGCTACTGCCCTTTATTTTGCCGAAAAGGGTTATAAGGTTGCCATAACCTATAATAACTCGGGCTATGCCGCAAAAATAATGCAACAAAATATTACGGCAAACGGCGGGGAGTTTATAGTTATCCCCTGCGATGTTACAAGCTCGGTACAGGTTGATTCGGCAATAAAGCAGGCGGTTTCAGCCTTTGGCAGATTAGATGCCGTTATAAATAACGCCGGCATTGCCGAACAAAAGCTTATAACCGATGTTACCGATACCGACTGGCAAAAAATGTTAAACACCAATTTAAGCGGTGTGTTTTATGCCTGCCGCTCGGCCGCAAAGGTTATGGTTAACCAAAAAAACGGCAGTATTGTTAATGTATCATCCATTTGGGGCATAACCGGTGCATCGTGTGAGGTTGCCTACTCTGCCACCAAGGCGGGTATAATTGGCCTTACAAAGGCGCTTGCCAAGGAATTAGGACCCAGTAATGTAAGGGTTAACTGTGTTGCACCCGGCGTAATTGATACCGAAATGAACAGCAATTTAGATATTGGCGCCCTTGCCGACCTGGCAGATGAAACCCCCCTTGGCAGAATTGGCACTACTGAAGAGGTTGCAAAGGCCATTTACTACCTTGCAAACGATGCCGACTTTATAACAGGTCAGGTGCTTAGCCCCAACGGTGGAATTGTGGTGTAGGAATAATAAAAACAAAACTTATTACCTATTACCTATTACTTATTACTTACCAAAAATACCCTAACTAGGATTAGTTTTAAGTAAGAGTGAAGAGGTAAGAAGTAAAAAGTAAAAATCCCCAAGACATAAAGTCTAAGGGATTTTTGGTGGAGATAAGGGGAGTCGAACCCCTGACCTTCTGCATGCGAAGCAGACGCGCTACCAACTGCGCTATATCCCCAAATATGAGCGCCCCGTTTTTCGGGGCGCTTTTTTATTAGTTATGATACAGTTTTTTGGTTTGGTATTTAGGCTCAAAGGTAATGTTTACGCCAAGTTTACGGAAAACGTTTTGATCCACGCCCGAAAGTATTACAGATGAATGGGCTTCGCATCCCTTTAACTTTTCAAGCTGGTCAATAGCCTTTGCGGCAAGGTCGCTGCTAACCGCACAAATTGAAAGGGCTATAAGCACTTCATCGGTGTGAAGTCTTGGGTTATGGTTACCCATATTTTGCACCTTGAGTTTTTGAATAGGCTCAATAATGGTGTGCGAAATAAGGTCAACATCATCCGAAATACCACCAAGTTCTTTAAGGGCATTAAGCAGTACTGCGGCCGATGCGCCAAGAAGTGATGATGTTTTACCTGTTACAATTTTACCGTTAGGAAGTTCAATAGCCACTGCGGGGGCGGCGGTTTCCTCTGCCTTATCTATGGCCGATTTAACAACAGGTCTTTCGGCGGTGGTAATGCCCATTTGACCCATTAAAAGTTCCAGTTTAGTAACTTCGTGGGCGTCTGACATACCCTCCCTAACTGAGCAACATGCATTATAATAACGGCGAATAATTTCCTGACGGCAGGCGCTTTCAACGGCTTCTTCATCAAAAATGCAGTAACCCGCCATATTAACGCCCATATCGGTAGGACTTTTATAGGGGGATTTGCCCATAATGCGCTGCATCATAGCATTAAGCACAGG
>JAFNZJ010000031.1 GCA_017382915.1 Clostridia bacterium
AGCCCTATCAAAAAGAAAAAGGAGTGCCAAATAAATGATTGGTGTTTATGATTATACAGTAATACTTACCTACCTTTCACTGCTTTCAGCGGGTAGCGGTATGGTGGTGTCCCTTAGCGGTACAGGTCACCCGTTTTTAGGTACCTTCTTTTTGCTTTTCTGCGGTCTTTGTGATGCCTTTGACGGCAAGGTCGCAGGTACCAAGAAAAACCGCACCGATTCTGAGCGTAAATTTGGCATACAAATCGACTCGCTTTCAGACCTGGTTGCTTTTGGTGTTTTGCCCGCCTGCATAGGCGCCGCATTTATAAGGGTTTCACCCATGCTTAATAATGTTATTGGTGACACCGACGGTCAGTGGTACCGCGTTGCGCTAAAGCTATTTATCTTTGGCGTGCTTATTCTTTACATATTAACCGCAATGATTAGACTTGCCTACTTTAATGTAAGTGAGGAGGAGCGTCAGTCCACCGAGGATGGCGCAAGAAAATATTATTTAGGTCTGCCGGTTACATCGGCATCACTTATATTCCCCACAGTTGCCCTGCTTCAGTATGTTACCCCCTTTGACCTTACCTGGCTTTACATACTGGTAGCGGTTATAACTGCGGCGCTTTTCATAACACCCTTTAAGCTTAAAAAGTTAGGTCTTAAGGGAATTTTGGGTCTTATTGGTATAGGCACCTTAGAATTTGTTGCTTTAATTGTGGCAAGAATTATTAAAACAGGACGCATTATATGAGTAATAAAAAAGGCATTTTAGGCTTTTTATACGGCACCGCCGTTGGCAGGGTGATTTTAAAGCCCTTAACTGCAGTATGGCTTTCAAAGCTGTGTGGCGCCTTTTTAGACAGTAGACTTTCAAAGCCGCTTATAAAAGGGTTTATAAAATCAAACGGCATTGATTTAAACGACTATGCCGACCAAACCTTCCACTGCTTTAATGACTGCTTTTGCCGTAAAATAAAACCCGAGCTAAGACCCATAGATAACGCCCCCGACCACCTTATTGCCCCCTGTGACGGAAGCCTTAGCGCATATAAAATAAGTGGTGATACCGTTTTACCAATTAAGCAAAGCCACTACACAGTAGCCGAGCTTTTAGGTAATAACCCAATATATAAAGAGTTTAATAACGGCATTTGCCTGGTGTTTAGACTGGCGGTTGATAATTACCACCGCTACTGTTATTTTGACAGTGGCAGTAAGGGTGATAACACCTTTATTAAGGGCAAGCTTCACACCGTGCGCCCTATTGCACTTGGCACCTACCCCGTTTTTAAACAAAACTGCCGTGAATATACCGTAATTGAAAGTAATAACTTTGGCAGAGCAATTCAAATTGAGGTTGGCGCAATGCTGGTGGGCAAAATTAAAAACCACCATAGCACACACACCTTTACCCGCGGTGAGGAAAAGGGCACCTTTCTTTATGGTGGCAGTACCATTATTTTACTGCTTAAAAATGGTGCGGCAACGGTGGATGAAAAATACTTCACCGCCACCACAGGCGGCAATGAAACACCGGTCAAAATGGGTGAATGTATAGGTAAAAAATAAGTCCTTGTCATAGACAAGGACTTTTATTATGCCTGTTTGATTTTTGACGGGGTATGCCCCGTAATGCGTTTAAACATGGTACTGAAATAATTTTGGTCGTGAAAGCCAAGCTTTAGCGCCGTCTCTTTGACCGAAAGGCCTTCAACTAAAAGCTCGGTTGCCTTACGCATTTTTATGCGGTTAAAATATTCCATTATACCAACACCCGCATAACGCGAAAAGGTTTTTTGCAGGTTTATTTCACTCATATTACAAAGCGCTGCCAGTTCACAAACCGAAAGCCTTTCATAAATATTTTCATTTAAGGTGTTAATTATGCGGGAATAGTTTTTTGCCCCTTCGGTGACAACCTGCCTGCTTTTTGAAACATTACCTGCAAGCTCCAGCAAAAAAAGCTCTAAATTTTTTATGTATAAAAGGTGGTCTGTGCCCTCTTTTTTTATGGCGGACAGTCCAAAGCCCTTATAAACATCATAATATTTGTGCGCCAATTCTTTTAAGGTTTTAACCTTTGAAAGGTCGGTTATTTCAAAAACCTGATTTTGAAGCGGGGGTATATTTTCACCATAAAAGGCAAAAACCCCTATGACGGCAGTCTCATTACCCATTACCGTAATATTGTGAAACTGCATTGGACTGTGAAGTATTGCCTGACCTTTTTTAAGCTCAAATATTTTATTATCGGCGGCTACACTTATGTGACCATCGGTAACGCAGACAAGCTCCCACGCTTCATGTGTTTCCCCGCGAAAGCGAAAATCGGGCTCACAAACCCTAATAAATGCACTTGTAACGCGTGTTATTTTTGGGTTTTTTGAAATTTTAACTCCTTTGCCCATACAGCACCTCTTTGTATATAAAATCAAAGACAATGTATAGATTATTATATATACATTTTTTAAAAAACATTGTAAAATAAGGGTGTCAAGTGAATTATAGCATTTTATTATAGGCTTGTCAAACATTTTAATTCTTTGATTTTATTAAACAAAGGGGTGCTGTTTATGAAACAACTTAAAGCAATTTTAATTGGCGCCGGTGGCCGTGGTAAGCTTTACACCGATATTATGGCAGAGTACCCCGATAAATATAAGGTTATTGGTGTTGCCGAGCCACTTAAAGAGCGCCGCGAGTATATTCAAAATAAACACAATATTGATGCCTCCCACTGCTTTGAATCGTGGGAGGAAATGTTGTCTGCACCTAAATTTGCAGATGTTGCCTTAATTTGCTCAATGGACCGCCTGCACTGTGCACACGCAGTAGCCGCCTTAAAGCAGGGTTATGACCTTCTTTTAGAAAAGCCTGTTGCCGCAACCGCCGAGGACTGTGCAACAATTTTAAAGGCCGCAAAGAAATATGACCGCAAGGTGCTGGTTTGTCACACTATGCGTTATGAGCCCTTCTGGCGCACCCTTAAAGCCCTTCTTAATGAGGGTAAAATAGGTGATATTATGTCGGTTGAGCATATTGAAACGGTAGGTCCTCTTCTTTATACCCACGCCTTTGTAAGGGGTAACTGGAACAATAGTGAAACCAGTTCATTTATGCTTCTACAAAAATGCTCACACGACCTTGATATGCTTGGTTGGCTTATGGGCGAAGACTGCAAGCGTATTCATTCCTTTGGCTCACTTTCACACTTCCGCCGTGAAAATGCACCCGAGGGTTCACCCGAGCGTTGCATTGAGGGTTGCCCCGTTGGTGACACCTGCCCCCACAATGCAATGAAAATTTATTATGATGATAAGCGTAACCACTGGGTGCGCGGCGTTGCCGCATCACTGCCCAGCGGTACCGAAACCGACTGCGATGTTTTAAAGGCAATGCACACCACCGAGTACGGCAAGTGCGTTTATAAATGCAGCAACAATGTTGTTGACCACCAAACCGTTAATATGGAGTTTGAAAGCGGTGCAACCGTTACCCTTAATATGACCGCCTTTGCTAAACAGACCGCGCTTGGCAGCCGCCGTATTCGTGTTATGGGTACCAAGGGTGACCTTATCGGTGACTTTGGGTTAGAGGCCGATAAAGCATTTAGTTTTTATGATTTTAAAACCTGTAGGCGTGAAAATTTGGATGTTTCAAAATACATTGAAAAATACAGTATTGAAACGCCTATCCCCTGCCACCTTGGTGATACCGGCATTATTTTAGACCTTTATGACTACCTTACAGGCAATATTTCGGGTGAAGATTTAAGCGAAATTGAAGCATCGGTTAAAAATCATATGCTTGCCTTTGCCGCCGAGGACGCAAGGCTTAAGGGTCAGGTTATTGACCTTAAAGAGTATTTAGATAATTATTTGAATAAGTAGTATTTTGACCTTGATTTTCAAAGCAAAATATCTTATACTTAAATTGTTAAAATTCACTTAATTTTATAAAGGAGTTTTACATAATGAAGCAATTTACCGCTATAGTTGTTGGCGCCGGCGCCAGAGGTAAGGTTTACACCGATATTATGGGTGATATGTCCGACAAATTTAAGGTTGTTGGCGTTGCCGAGCCCATTGAGGACCGTAGAATTTACACCAAAGAAAAGCACGGCATTAAGGATGAATATGTTTTTAACACTTGGGAGGATATGTTTGCTATCCCCAAGTTTGCAGACATTGCTATTATAACAACCCTTGACCGACTTCACACTGCACCTGCAGTTAAGGCATTGGAGCTTGGCTATGACCTGCTTTTAGAAAAACCCGTTGCCCCCACCCCTGAGGAGTGCCGCCTTATTAGACAGACCGCAAAAAAATATGGTCGCAAGGTGCTGGTTTGCCACACTCTGCGCTACACCCCATTCCTCAAAACATTAAAGCATTTTCTTGATGAGGGACTTGTTGGTGAGGTTATGTCGGTTGAGCATATGGAGTGTGTTGGTAACGCTCACTTCAGCCACAGCTTTACCAGAGGTAACTGGAGCAACAGTGAAGAAAGTTCATTTATGTTGCTTCAAAAATGCTGTCATGACCTTGATGCACTTCAGTGGTTGCTTGACAAAGACTGCAAACGCATTCAGTCTTTTGGCTCCAGAAGCTACTTTATTCCTAAAAATGCACCCGAGGGTTCACCCGATTACTGTATTGACGGTTGCCCCGCAGGTGATGACTGCCCCTACAACGCAATGAAGCTTTACTATGCCGATAAAAACAACCATTGGTTCCGTGGTGTTGCCGCTCAAAAACCCGCCGGTGAGGAAACCGACTGTGATGTTTTAAAGGCTCTTCGCACCACCCAGTACGGCAAATGCGTATTTAAGTGCAACAGCGATGTTGTTGACCATCAAACCGTTAATATGGAATTTGAGGGCGGCACCACCGCTACCCTTACTATGAGCGCCTTTGCTAAGGGCGACCAAACTACAGGTAGCCGCCGCATTCGTGTTATGGGTACCAAGGGCGACCTTATTGCAAACCTTGGCGTTCCTGAAAAAGAAGCCTTTAGTTTTTATGATTTCAAAACCTGCAGACGCGAATTTCTTGATGTTGACTTTAGCAAGATTATGGCAGGCGGTAACGGTATAGGTTCACACGCCGGTGGTGATGAGGGCTTGGTTGCTGACCTTTATGACTACTTAACCGATGCCTTAAATGCTGAAGATTTAAGTGAAATTGAAGTTTCATGCAGAAACCATATGTTAGCATTTGCGGCTGAAGATGCTCGCCTTGGTGGCAGAGTTGTTAGCCTTGATGAGTATATGGATAAATATATGGACTAATATAATAAAAAAAGCGGTGCTTGTGGCACCCTCCGTAAGGAAGGTGCCACAGTTATATTCGCCTTACGGCGAGTGATATTGCTTTGCAGTTATATGATGCTTCGCATCGTGATATTGTCCTTCGGACAGTTTAATAGCGAATATAATATCACTGAAACCGTAAGGTTTCAATATCACTTTGCAGATAAGCAAAATATCACTGTGAGACCCGTCTCACAATATCACTTATTATTCTTATCTTTGAGATAGGTTTATTTTTAAAGCATGTAACCCACTATGACACTTTCAAAAACCGAAAGTGTCATTTTTTCTTTGCATAGAAAAACGGAGACTACTTCTTTACGAAGTGTCTCCGTTTGCGCCGCTTTTTTATTTTGTTAAAATATAAAAATTATAATTTTGCTCTTGTAATTATATAATAATTATATTATAATATCTATTAGTGAAATCACGCTTTGGGGCGTGTGAACGGGCGGGTCCTGTGCGATTGACGGCCATGAATCATGTCAGGCGGGGAACCGAGCAGCATTAAGTGGATACGCCCATGCGCCGCAGTAAATCGGTTCGTTCGCACACCCGAAAGTGTGATTTTTATCTTTTTTAGAAAGGCAAGTGTCCCAAATGTATCAGGCGTTATACCGTAAATATCGTCCCATAGTTTTTTCTGATGTTGTGGGGCAGGAGCATATTACAGATACCATAGCCGGCAGCTTAAAGGCCGGTAAGGTTTCACACGCATACCTTTTTACCGGCACCAGAGGTACCGGTAAAACCACCTGCGCTAAAATTTTGGCAAAGGCGGTTTGCTGCCTTAACCCCGTAAACGGTGAGCCCTGCGGTGAGTGTGAGGCCTGCAAGCTTATTGCCGACGGCAACACCACCGATATAAATGAAATTGATGCCGCATCAAACAACGGTATCAACGACATACGCGACCTTAAAGAGCAGGTTAGCTTTTTGCCCACATCACTTAAATATAAGGTGTATATTATTGATGAGGTGCATATGCTTTCTATCCCTGCATTTAATGCACTGCTTAAAACCCTTGAGGAGCCACCCGCCCATGTGGTATTTATTTTAGCCACTACTGAGGTGCATAAGCTACCCGCCACCATACTTTCACGCTGTCAGCGTTTTGACTTTAAAAGGCTGGAGCCTGAAATTATTATAAAAAGAATAAATAAAATTGCCCAAAGTGAAGGCTTTACCATAACCGAGCCCGCCGCATTTATGATAGCCTCCTTGGCGGATGGCGGTATGCGTGACGCACTTTCAATTTTAGACCAGTGCTCAGCCGCCTGCCAAAGCATCGATGAAGATGTTATAAAGGATGTTTGCGGAATAGCAGGTAATGAGCGTATATTTGCCATTACTGAGGCAATAAACAAAAACGACCCCGCTACCGCAATAAGCACTGTTGATGAACTTTACCGCAATTCGGTAGATATGAAAAAACTGATTTTTGAGCTTGTTTCATGTTTTAGAAATTTAATGATAATTAAAACTGTTAAACAACCAAAAGAGCTTATTGTTTGCTCAAATGCTGAATTTGAAAAATACTGCACACTGGCAGAAGGCTTTAGCCTTTCAACCATTATTGACTGCCTTACCACCCTACAGCAAACGGCAGACGGTCTTTCATCTACCGCTAGCCGCAGTGATGTTGAACTGGTAATAGTTAAGCTTTGCTCGCCCGAGCTTGCAGGCGGTGTGTCGGGACTTAAAGCCCGTGTTGAACAGCTTGAAAAAACCGTTGCGGCACTTAGCGGCGGTGCCGTTATTAAAAACACGGCAGAGCCAAAGCCCGAACAAAACAAAGTAGTGGCAGAGGTTAAACCGCAGGAGACACCAAAGCCTACCCAAAAAGCCGTCACTCCCACTAAGACCGAAAGCAAGCCCACACCTAAAAATGATGAGCCTGTTTTGGTTTCACAGTGGCCCGAAATTCTTGAGGTTTTGCAGGGCAGTTGCCCGCTTATGGCAGGTATACTCGCCGGCTCCAAGGCTTATATAGGCGGTGGCAGACTTCTTATTGATTCACAGCTTGCCCAGTTTAGGGAGCTTATAAATTCCGATGTAAAGTACCGCGATTATATTAAAAA
>JAFNZJ010000032.1 GCA_017382915.1 Clostridia bacterium
ATTAAATATGATTATGTTGTGGAAAATAATTCTGCCAAGGTTATTATTCACCCAAGTGAAGCCCCCGTTAAATATTTGAAGCTGCGTTTTAGGGGCGATATGAGCTTTATTGATAAGGTATACGGTGAAGCCTGGGCAAGGTGCAGCCACACCTGGTTTATTGAGTGGCGTGCAGTTATGCCCCACCGCCCGTTACCCTGGCTTTTTTACTGCAAGGATGATAACGGAAAAATAGGTTGCTACGGTGTTAAAACAGGTGCCGACTGCTTTGCCTTTTGGCAGCTTGACAGTCATGGTGTTACCTTGGTTTTAAACCTTACCTGCGGTGCGGATGGCACAGACCTTAAAGCCCCACTTACCGCCTGCGAAATTGTGCAGTATTTTAGTGATGATAACGCCAATTCCTTTGATGTTGCAAAGCAGTTTTGCAGTATGCTTTGTGAAAAGCCTGTACTGCCCAAAACCCCTATTTTTGGTGTTAACAACTGGTACTGGGCATATGGCGACATTTCTTTTGATAAGATTTTGGAAGAAACCGATTATCTTATTAAAATGACCGATGGTGTAAAGCATCAACCTTATGAAATTATTGATGACGGTTGGCAGTACAATCGCTCTGCAACCTGCCCCTACATTGGCGGTCCTTGGCTACCAAATGAGCGTTTTGGCGATATGTCAAAGCTGGTTGATGAAATTCACAGCCGCGGCGCCAAGGCTGGTATTTGGTTCCGTCCACTTCTTACAATGGGCAATATTCCAAAGGATGCAATTATTGATAAAGGTGATTCGGGCGGACTGGTTTTAGACCCATCTCACCCATTTACATTAAATTATGTTGCAGAATCGGCTGCCCGTATTCGTTCTTGGGGCTTTGATTTAATAAAGCACGATTTTTCAACCTATGATATGGGTATGGTACCTAATGAAAGCCATAATCAATTAAGCGATTTTATTAAGGGTAACCGCCATTTTTATGACAGGACCAAAACCACTGCGACCATTGTCAAAAACCTTTATAAAACCATTCAGAATGCGGTTGGCGATGCTGAAGTTATTGGTTGTAACACCTTCGGTCACTTGGTTGCAGGTATTCATTCGGCACAAAGGGTTGGTAATGATACAAGCGGTCGCAGCTTTGAGTGGACCCGTAAGCAGGGTGTTAATTCAATGATGCGTCTGCCCCAAAACGAAACATTTTTTAATGTTGACCCCGACTGTGCGGCGTTTACCGAAAAGGTTGACCCTGATTTAAACCTTGATTTTCTTGAGGTGTGCGCTATTACAGGTATGACTACATTGGCATCTGTTACACCCGGTATTCTTACCGATGAACAGATGAGCCGTATTAACAAAATCTTTAAAATGGCCGACCAAAACAACCTGCGTTACACCATTAAGAATTTTGATAAGAATTCCAACCCCGATACCTTTGTAGGCGAAAATGATGAAAAGCAGTATGACTGGTACAAAGGCTATGACGGTGTAAGAATTATTCATACTTGGATTGATTAAAACGCTAATTTAAAGCAAGGTGCCTTATGGAGCCTTGCTTTTATTTTATATGCGTTTTACTTGACAATTTGTGTTTTTTGCGGTATTCTATAAGATGTTGATATATGCATATTTCTTTATGTTTTTTAAACGGAGTAAGCTATGAATATTTTGAATAAATTTCGCAAATCAATAATGCTTGCAGTAAAGCTTATGATTATACTTTCAATGACCTTTATTTTTATTGGTTGCTGGCAGGATAATTATGAAGCATCACTGTTTAGCGGTAAGGGTAACTATGTTGTTGTTTTTTCATATTTAGTTATTCTGCTTGCCTTTAGCAACCTTTATGGCGGACTTAAAATTGGTATGCTTCGCCTACATGAGGTTATTTATAGTTTTTCACTATCAATGCTTTTTACAAACTTTATAATGTATTTAGAGCTTTCGCTTATCGCGCGTGAGCTGGTTAATCCGCTACCCCTTCTTTGGGCGGTATTTTTACAGCTGATAATTATCTTCTTTGGAAGCTATGCCGCCAATTCAATTTATTACTCAATGTATCAGGCCCACCACATTTTAGCCATTGTAGGCGAAAATGTTGATAGTGCCGCAGTTGTTGCCAAAATGGGCCGCATTAAAGAACGCTACGCCATTGATAAAATCATTTACTCAAATGAGGGCGAAGAAAATATTATTAAAGCAATAAATGAATATGAAGCAATTTTTATTGGTGATATTGAAAAATCTCTTCAAAACAATATAATCCGTTATTGCTATAAAGAACGAAAAAGAATTTACCTTTCACCATCCAGTAACGATATTATTATTAACAACTGCTATCAAAGTCAAATATTTGATGCACCTGTTTTGGTTTGTCGTAACCGCGGCCTTACAATTGAGCAACAGCTTATTAAGCGCGCAATGGATTTGCTGGTATCTGTAATTGGTCTTATAATTGCTAGCCCTATAATGATACTTGTAGCCCTTGGCATTAAGCTTTATGACGGCGGTCCTGTTTTCTTTAAACAAAACCGCGTTACTAAAGATGGTAAGATTTTTAATGTTTTAAAATTCCGTTCAATGATAGTTGATGCAGATAAGGTAAAGCTTAGAAAAGCCACCACCAATGATGACCGCATTACCCCAATTGGTAAAATAATTCGCCCATTAAGGCTTGATGAATTGCCACAACTTTTAAACATTTTAAAGGGTGATATGTCACTGGTTGGTCCTAGACCCGAAAGGACAGAAAATGTTTATGAATATACCCAAATGTTGCCCGAATTTGATTTAAGGCACAGGGTTAAGGGCGGTCTTACGGGCTATGCACAAATTTACGGTAAATACAACACATCACCCCAAAGCAAGCTTAATATGGATTTAATCTATATTGAAAAATATTCACTTTTGCTTGACCTAAAGCTTTTGGTTATGACCATTAAAATACTTTTTATGCGTGAAAGCACCGAAGGCTTTTCTGATGAAGACAGTCTTATTGGTAATAAAAATAAAAAAACCGAAGGCAATAAAACGGAGGAATAAATTATGAGCAATTTTAATACAACCCTCGTAGTAATGGCGGCAGGTATGGGTAGCCGATTTGGTGGCCTAAAACAGCTTGAGCCAATTGGTGAAAACGGCGAAGCCCTGCTTGATTATTCGGTTTATGATGCAAAAAAAGCCGGATTTAATAAGGTTGTTTTTGTTATAAAAAAAGCCATTGAAAAAGATTTTCGTGAACTTGTTGGCAAACGAATTGAAAAAAAGATTGATGTTGATTACGCTTTTCAAGAGCTTGATATGTTACCTAACGGTTTTTCGGTGCCCGAAGGTCGTGAAAAGCCCTGGGGTACAGGTCACGCCGTTTTATGCTGTAAAAACTTTGTTAATCAGCCCTTTGCAGCAATAAATGCCGATGATTTTTACGGTCCATCTGCCTATCGTCAAATAAATGCCTGCCTTGCAAAGCAAACCGGCGAATACTGTATGGTTGGTTTCCGCCTTAAAAATACACTTACTGATAACGGCACCGTTGCACGCGGCCTTTGTGAAACCAATGCTAATAATCACCTTACCAACATAACCGAAATTACCAACATTATTGACTGCTCTTATGAAAATGCTGAGGGCAAAAAAATATTACTCCCCCCCGATTCGGTTGTTTCAATGAATATGTGGGGCTTTAATACCGATTTATTTGACTATTTAGAAGAAGGCTTTAACAGATTTTTAAGCGAAAAAATAAATGTTCCAAAGGCTGAATATTTTTTGCCCTTCCAAATTGATGAGCTAATCAAAAAGGGTGAAAAGAATGTTGAGGTTTTGGTTGCTGAGGATAAATGGTACGGTATGACCTATAAGGAGGACAAACCCGTAGTTAAAGCAGCCATTGCCGAAATGACTAAAAAAGGCTTATATAATGGCATTTAATGTAGAAAAAAGCAGGTAAATTTACCTGCTTTTTTTAGCCTGTTTTTCTTGACTGGCAATATAAAATATGTTATACTATTTATCCGCTTGGAGGTGAAATGTCGGTGGAACAAACAAAAACAATTTCAACAAATAAAAAAGCTTTTCATGATTACTTTGTTATAGAAAGCTTTGAAGCCGGCATTGAACTGTGCGGCACTGAGGTTAAAGCCCTTAGAAAGGGTGGCGTTAACCTTAAAGATTCATGGTGCAGTATTGATGAGGGTGAGCTTTGGATAAAGGGTATGCATATTTCCCCCTATGAACAGGGCAACATTTTTAATCGCGACCCACTAAGAGTTCGCAAGCTTTTAATGCACAAAAGGGAGATTATGCGCCTGCTTGGGCAGACTAAGCAGCAGGGTCTTACCCTTATTCCCCTTTCAATTTATTTTAAAGGCTCACTTGTTAAGGTTCAGTTAGGCCTTTGTAAAGGTAAAAAACTTTATGACAAGCGCGATGATATGGCAAAAAAGGCCGCCCAGCGTGATATTGAGCGCAATTTAAAAGAACAAAATCGTTAAAACGGTATTTATTACCTTTTAGCCAAAGCATTTAAACTTGAACCAGCCTTAAAGGGCTGATTTTAGTTGGCTTTTAGCTCATTCGCACACATAGGCTTTATATGGGGGCGTAAAGGCTTCGACAGGGGTAATGAAGTACGGTAAGCGGGTAGTGGCGCGGACACACTTTAAAATCCGTAACTTTAAAAATAAACGACAACTCTAAAGTTGCCTACGCAGCCTAATTAGGCTGCCGTCCGACCTCAGAGCACCGCGGCTGAGCAAGGGCGCCGATTAGCGGTGAACGTGAATAAAGGCTCTCCCCCGCCTTTATCATGACTTTTGGGGATACTAAGGTTTTAGGTTTGGCACTTGACCTAATACTGCGGGAACTTTAACAACTGCCTACACCCGAAGAAAGCCGTGTGGAAAGACTTTTGGACAGGGGTTCAATTCCCCTCGCCTCCACCAAAAAAGAAGTAACTCTTGTTTACCAAAAGTTACTTCTTTTTTTATACAATCACATATACGCAATCGGTTTTTATTTTACTTATTTTTTGCCTGTTCAAGTTTGGTTTGACGGCGTTGTTTAACATGGTCGGGCATTGGTTCAATTTCACCTGCGGCAGTTAATGCCATACGGGTAAATACAGGGCCAAATAATTCATAAATAAGCACCGCAAAGAGTGTTATATTCCTAATTAAGTTGCCTGCATCACCAAGCTGCATTGCGGTGGCACACATACCAAGCGCAACACCCGCCTGCGGAAATAATGTAATACCCAAATACTTACATATTGCGGGGCTACATTTAGTAAGCTTGGCGCTAAATAAAGCACCAAAATACTTACCAACGCAACGGAATGCAATATAAACAATACCAATCACTACAATTGCAATATCAGCAAATACACCCAGTTCAAGCTCGGCTCCGCTTATAACAAAGAACAGTGCAAATAGGGGTGATGTCCATTTATCAGCTGCCGCCATAAGGTCGTGTGAAAGTGGGCATATATTACAAAATACGGTACCCAACATCATACAGGCCAAAAGCGATGAAAACTGAATGTGTACCGAGCCAATGCTAAATTCAATCATTGAAATTGATGCGGTTAAAAATACAGCGCCAATGGTTAAATTTAAACGGTTGGTGTTGGAATTGAAAAGTTTTTCTAAAAGGGTAAGAACCAGACCCATTACAGCACCTAAAATAAGCGAACAAGCAATTTCAATAATGGGGTTAACAATAATTGAAACTAAATCAACCTCACCGCTTACCAAGGTTTTGGCAATACCAAATGAAACTGCAAATGCAACCAAACCAACAGCGTCATCAAGGGCAACTATTGGCAGTAAAAGCTTGGTTAACGGACCCTTTGCCTTATACTGACGCACAACCATAAGTGTTGCGGCGGGTGCAGTAGCGGTTGCAATAGCGCCAAGGGTTATAACCTGAGGAATACTAAGCTTATCGGGAATTATAAAATGAACTACAAGTAATGCAAGGTCAACTATTAAAAGGGCGCCTAATGCCTGTAAAATACCAATTACAAAGGCCTGCTTACCTGTCTTTTTTAAATCATCCAGACGGAACTCATTACCTATTGAAAAAGCAATAAAGCCAAGTGCCACTTCTGATATAAGTGAAAGGGCTTCAACAGAATTATGTGTTGCAAAGCCTAAACCCTCAATACCAAGGCCACCAATACAGTATGGGCCAATAAGTACACCTGCAATAAGGTATGCAGTAACCGACGGAAGTTTAATTTTTTTGAAAATTCGGGTCATTAAAAGACCGGCTAAAAGCGAAATTGAAACAGATAATAAAATACTCAAAAACAGTCATCTTCTTTTTAAAAAATATTACCCATAGATTTTAGCACAGTAATATTTAAAAAGCAAGAATAACTATTAACAAATCTTAAACAAAATATATAATTTTTTTGTATGATATTTTAAAAAAGAATAAGGACCTTTTTGGGGTCCTTATTCTTTTAAATTTAAACCGTTTTAAAAACAAATTCATTATTTTCAAAACTGCATACAATTTTACTGCCTTTAGCAACACTGCCGTCAAGCATTTTTTCGCTTAAAGCATCTTCAATTTTTGATTGAATTGCCCTTCTAAGCGGTCGTGCGCCATAAACCTTATCAAAGCCTGCATCGGCAATGGCGGTTAATGCCGATTCATCAAACTCGGCGGTAATTTCAAGCGATGCCAATCTTTTTTTCAAACCATCAAGCATATTTGCTGCGATTTTTTTAATATCTTCGGCACAAAGCTTGCTAAAGACTATAACATCGTCCACACGGTTTAAAAACTCGGGTCTGAAGTGATTTTTAAGCTCTTCTAATACATTTTCCTTAATATTGCTTTCAAGCTCATTATCAGCATCACTGGCCCCGCTAAAGCCAAATGAAGTTTTCTTATCGGTAATAAGGCGGGCACCGATATTTGATGTCATTATAATAACCGAATTTTTAAAATCAACCTTGCGGCCTTGACTGTCGGTTAAAATACCGTCCTCTAAAATTTGCAGCAGAATGTTAAATACATCGGGGTGGGCTTTTTCAATTTCATCAAAAAGAATTACTGAATATGGCTTACGGCGTACCTTTTCGGTAAGCTGACCGCCTTCATCAAAGCCGACATAACCGGGTGGTGAGCCAATTATTCTTGATACAGTATGCTTTTCCATATATTCTGACATATCAAGTCTTATCATGGCATCCTCACTGCCAAACATAGCCTCTGCCAAGGCTTTGCAGAGTTCGGTTTTACCAACACCTGTGGGACCTAAAAATATAAATGAGCCTATTGGTCTTTTGGGGTCTTTAAGACCTACCCTACCCCTGCGAATTGCTTTTGCAACGGCGGTTACAGCCTCATCCTGACCTATAATACGATTATGAAGTATATCCTCCATTTTAAGAAGGCGGGCGCCTTCCTCCTCGGTCAATTGTCCAACCGGTATACCGGTCCAACCCGAAATAATATTAGCAATTTCTTCGGCGGTAACAGCCCCCTTATTATTTTGACTGCTTTGCTTCCAGTCGTGGCGCTTTTGCTCAAGGGTAGTGCTAAGTTCTTTCTCTTTATCACGCAGTTCTGCCGCTTTTTCAAAATCCTGCGAATTTATAAATTCGGTTTTTTGCTCGGCAAGGTTTTTTATCTCATTTTCAAGTTCTTTAAATTCCCTTGGTTCATTTGAAGTTTTAAGGCGCACTCTGGAGCCTGCCTCATCAATAAGGTCAATAGCCTTATCGGGCAAATAACGGTCGTTTATATACCTTGTCGACAGTTTTACGGCGGCAATAATAGCATCATCGGTTATTTTAACATTATGGTGCTGCTCATACTTTTCACGCAGTCCCATTAAAATGCTAATGCTGTCCTCCACATTGGGCTCACCAACAGTAACGGGTTGAAAACGGCGCTCCAACGCGGCATCCTTTTCAATATTTTTACGGTATTCGGCAAGGGTGGTTGCACCAATAATTTGCAAATCACCCCTTGCGAGTGATGGCTTTAAGATGTTTGCGGCATCGGTAGAGCCTTCGGCCGAGCCCGCACCAATAATTGTATGAACTTCATCAATAAATAAAATTATATCATCACTTTTTGTAACTTCATCAATTATGGCTTTTATTCTTTCTTCAAAGTCGCCGCGGTATTTTGTACCTGCGACCATACCTGTTAAATCTAAAGTGATAAGCCTTTTATTTTTTAAAATATCGGGTATATCGCCC
>JAFNZJ010000033.1 GCA_017382915.1 Clostridia bacterium
CCTAAAAACGGGTGACCTGTACCGCTAAGGGACACCACCATACCGCTACCCGCTGAAAGCAGTGAAAGGTAGGTAAGTATTACTGTATAATCATAAACACCAATCATTTATTTGGCACTCCTTTTTCTTTTTGATAGGGCTATATAACTGAATAAAACGGTAAGACCGCAAATTATTATGCAAACATAAAATGAAAGTGAGCGGCTAAGCAGCTCTAAAAACTGGGGATTTTGAACCTTCAAATTTTCAAAGCCGTCAAGCATCAGGTAATCGGTAACACCCATAGCGCCGGGAATTGGTATGCAGTTTGAACCGGTTACAACATAAATTTGCGTAAATAAAACATTTAGCGCTTCACCAAGGTCGCCGCCCGATGCCAAAAATGAAAGCGGGGTAACGGCAATTTGGGCAAGCCTTTGTAAAAAGTTAAATAAAAATACCAAAAACAGCATTTTACCCTTGCCCTTAAGGTGGGATGCGTAGGATGAATAGTTGTCAATTTTTTTATTGACCTTGCCCAGCATTTTATCAAGGTTTTTAATGATTTTAAGCTTTGCCAAAAGCTTTACTGTACCACAGCAAAGCGTCTCAACAAGTCTCTTTTGGGTAAGCAGCAAAATAAAAAATGTCAGTAATGCCAACTGAATAACAAAACCAACGCCTATAAGCAGTTTTGAAACAGGTTCAAAATTCAAAAACAGTGATGGGGCAAAAATAAGTGAAACAAGCGACATTGCCACTATTGATGCGGTGTACATTATAAGGTTAATTACAAGGGCAACGGTAACGAAGGTGCCGGGTATGCCGTCCTTCATCATAAAAAAGGCACTTGCGGGCTGACCGCCTGTAGCCGATGGGGTAATGGCAGAAAAGTAAATATCACTTGCCGATTAAACAAAGCCCCTGCCAAAGGACCGCTTATAACCAAAAGCATGGCATATGGTAAGCAGAGCCATACCTTCAAAAATAATAAAGCCAAGCATTGAAAGGGTGGCGCTGCACAGCCAAATGGGGTTGGCGGTTGCTATAAAATTACCGAAGGCGCTAATGGTAAAATCTTTAGCCTGTGAGGTAACCGCCCAAATGCTAAGCGCCGCAATTAAAACAAACAAAAGGGTCCAAACGGCCTTGCTTTTAATGTTAAAGCCGCCCTTTTCTTTAGGGGCAGTATTTTTATTTTCGCTAGACACTATATACGCCCCTTTCTAAAAACTACTGAATCAATTTTTTCAAAAACGCGGTGGCTTTTAACCTTTTTGCCTATAAAAAAGCCAAGCTCACTTACAATTATAGCGGCGGGAATATCCACAAAAAGGTGTTGCTTTACAAATAAAACCGACGCAAAAACCAAAAGCGCAAAAACACCGTTGAATATAACAAGCGCGGTTCGATGCTTTTTAATACTAAAGCTTGCCCTAAATATTACATAGCTTTCAAGACAGTGAAGTGATGGGCAAAGGTTTGTTGGGGTGTCAAACCAGTAAATCAGTTTGGTAAGCCAGTCAAAAACGCCGTTGCCTGTAATCTCAGGTCTGACCATAATGGTTGGCATAATTAAAAAAATGGCAAGGCAAATAAGCTTTGCAACTATTTCATAAGAAATTATGCGGAAGCAAAAATCTTTACTTTGCACGGCAATAAGCCTAAAGCCCCATATCCACTGCACAAATGAGCCAATATAAATTACAATAAAAGCGGGGACAAAGGGTATTTTAAAATCAATGGGCAGGCTTACATCATAGTGAAAGCCGCCATCGGTAATAAGCTTGGTAAATGAAAAGGCAATGATATTAAAAATTATTAGCAAGCAAATAGGTATAACGGCATATAAAGGTAAAAGTTTTTTAAGTTTATTCAAAGCCGTCACCCCTTTTTTAAAAATTTATTAACAATAGCATCACATATTTATAATATTATATCACAAATTGTAGAATATGGCAACATATAAATTAACGCATTGCGTATTTTAAAAAGTTATGCTACAATAAAAATAATATCAAACATTAAGGGGGTAAGGCAATAGTGATTTTAATACCAACTGAGGCAGAATATGCCATAAACAAGCTTATAAAAAATGGCTATGATGCTTACCTGGTCGGCGGGTTTGTACGCAACTCGCTAATGGGTATTGACACCACCGATTGTGATATAACCACATCTGCCACCCCTGATGAAGTTATAAATGTATTTAAAGATTTAAAGGTTGTTAAAACCGGCATTAAGCACGGCACCGTTACGGTTATTAAAAATAATATTCCGCTTGAAATTACAACCTTCAGAATTGATGAAAATTATACCGATAACCGCCACCCTGAAAGCGTTATTTTTACCAAAAGCATAAGGGATGATTTGGCCCGCCGCGATTTTACGGTAAACGCCTTGGCTTATAATAAAGAAAAGGGGCTTGTTGATGAGTTTGGCGGTATTGATGATATTAAAAACTCTGTTTTAAGGGCGGTTGGCAACGCGGCCGAGCGCTTTAATGAAGACGCCCTTAGAATAATGCGCGCCATAAGGTTTTCGGCGGTTTTGGGCTTTGAAATTGAGCCAAAAACCAAGGCTGCAATTTTTGAATTTAAAGACCTGCTTTTAAATGTAAGCAGTGAGCGTATTTTTTCAGAGCTTGTAAAGCTTATAATGGGCAAAAACGCCGCCGATGTTATATGTGAATATCATGAGGTTTTAGAGGTAATCTTGCCCGAAATAAAGGGTATGGCGGGCTTTGACCAGCAGGCGCCGCACCATATTTATGATGTTTTAAAGCATACCGCAGTGGCACTTCAAAAAACCGAAGCGACAAAGCATTTAAGACTTGCCGTACTTTTGCACGACTGCGGCAAGCCTCAGTGTTTTAGCACCGATAAAAACGGTGTAGGTCATTTTAAAGGTCACCCCGAGCTTAGCGCAAAAAAGGCAAAGCAGGCCCTTTGTCGTCTAAAGGCCGATAATGAAACGGTTTTAAACGTGGTGCGACTTATTGCCCACCACGACGATGCTATCCCTTTGACCGAGGCGGGGGTAAAACGGGCTCTAAACAGTCTTACGGTGCAGGGCTTTTTTGATTTAATAAAGTTAAAAAAGGCCGACAATTTAGCAAAAGGCGACCTTGCAAAGTTTAGGTTGTCCGAGGCCGAGCGGCTTTATGAAATCGGCAAAAAGGTAATTGATGAAAATCAGTGCTTTAGCCTAAAACAGCTTGCTATAAAGGGGGATGACCTTATTGCCCTTGGTATTCCAAGGGGCAAAAAGCTTGGTGATACCCTTGAAGCCCTGCTTGATGCGGTCATTGACGGCAGGGTAGAAAATGATAAAAACAAACTAATAGAGTATTTAAAAAACCACATTGCCTAGGGGCAATGTGGTTTTAGTTTTAATATAGCTTACAAAGCTCATCAAGCGGTAGCTTGGCAACGGTATTTATACCAACCTCACGCACATGGGCGCGGTTTCGGGCCTCAATTTCCTTAACAAATATGGCGCGACCAACACTAATATCGTTTTCCTTGGCAAGGGCTGATATTTCCTCATTATACTTTTGACCAACCGCAAAAAGCTTACAATTTGCATCATTTATTTTAATAATGCTGTATATATCGGCCTCAAATTGTTCGTAGTAGGTTAGCGGCAGACTGCTGTCCTTTGAATATTCAAGGGCAAGCAGTAAATTGGTATCCTTGTTTAACATCTTTGCCCTTATCATTTCATTGGTTAAAACATTTATTGCGTGGCTTACCGATGCCCCATCAAACGAAACACCCTTTATAAGCTCCTTTGATTTTTCATCCCCCGCCGTTATTTTTAAAATGCGGGTGCTGGGGTTGGCAACAATTTCAAAGCTACAGGGGCCCTCTAAATATACAGTAAAATCAACGGTATAATCCACCTTGTTGTAGTTTGCAAGCCCAAAGACAAGGGCACCGATTAAAACGGTCAGGGCAAGTACAGTGCCGATAATACTTTTAACTTTTTTCTTTTGCATAAAAATTATCTCCTGCTTTTTAGTATTGGGGAAAGCTTTTTGTAAATTACTATTGTTATTATAGAAATTACAATTCCCTTTACAATATTAAATGGTAAAATGGTATAAAGTACAATATTTAAAAGAACTTCAAACGGTGCATCAGGCATATAAAGCGGTAACATAATAAACATATTCGTAAAAATACCGATTATGGACATTGCAAGGGTAGCGGCACAAAGTGAAATAATCGCTCCGCTGAAATTTTTGCGATACTTATATATTAATCCGGCTACAAGGCAAAATGTACCGTTAACGGCGAAGTTTGCAAATTCACCTACAAAACCGGTGGATGTTGTAAAGCAGTGCAAAAGGTTTTTAATAAGCTCTGCAACTACACCCGCTAAGGGATTATAAGCAAAGGACAAAATTATAGCCGGAAGGTCAGAAAACTCTACTTCCAAAAAGCCGCCAACCTTAAGCCCTACAAAACTGCCAATTAGTTGAAGTAAGTAAGCAATTGCTGAAAATAAGGCAACCATAACAATATACCTTGTTTTGCTTGCTTGTTTAGTCAAAACAATCATCTCCAATAAAAATGCCCCGCTAAAAAGCGGGGCATAAGTGTTAAAATATAAAACACCCTTCTTCTATCATCCGGACTATACCGTCGGTTTTGGAATTTCACCAAATCAGCCCAAAGGCTCGCGGACTATACCGCCGGTGGGGAATTGCACCCCGCCCCGAAGAAATCTATTTTTTATTATTATATTCTTAAATTACACCTTTGTCAACATTTTAAAGAATATCGGTAAAGGTGGCAATGTAACCAAGCACAAAAACTGCCAAAACTATTATGGGCAAAATGTAGGTTACATAGGGTCTTAGCCACATTGGAAATTTAATGCCCTTACCTGTATTGGCTTCATTTACAAAGTTTTTAAAGCCCCAACCACATTTGCGTGTGCAGAAGAACAGGTAAACCAGACAGCCCAGCGGTAACAGATTATAGCTTACAATAAAGTCCTCTAAATCAAGTATGGTACTGCCTGCGCCAAGGGGCTGGAAGCCTTTAAGCAGGTTAAAGCCAAGCACACAGGGAACCGATAAAACAATAATGGCAATAATGTTAACCACAACCGCCTTTTTGCGCGACCAGTTCCAAAGGTCCATAGCAAAGGATAAAATGTTTTCAAACACCGCAATAAGGGTTGAAAGTGCGGCAAAGCTTAAAAATACAAAGAAAAGTGCGCCCCAAAATCTGCCGCCTGCCATTTTGCTGAAAATGTTGGGCAGAGTTTCAAAAATAAGACCCGGACCTGCACCGGGGTTTACCCCAAATGAGAAGCAGGCAGGGAAAATTATAAGTCCCGCCATAAGGGCAACACCGGTATCAAGCAGGGTAATGTTTATGCTTTCGCTAAGCAGGGTGCGGTCTTTACTAACATAACTGCCGAAAATTGCCATAGAGCCAATACCAAGCGATAGTGTAAACAGAGCCTGACTCATAGCGGCATAAATAGCATTAAAAATTCCGTTTTCTGCAAGCTTTGTAAAGTCGGGCACTAAATAAAACTTAATACCTTCGCCTGCGCCGTCAAGGGTTATACTGTTTATTGCAAGTGCCGCCATAAGCACAAGCAGGCAAACCATCATAACCTTGGTTATGCGCTCAACACCCTTTTGAAGACCCAAACTGCATATACCAAAGCCTAAAAGGGTGGCTAAAACCATCCAGCCCATTTGGGGCAGTGGATTGGCTAGCATACCGTCATATGCGGCCTCAATTTGTGGGGCGGTGGCGGCCACAAAGTCGCCCTTAACCATTTTAAATACATATGAAAGCATCCAACCTGCAACGTTGGTGTAAAACATCATAAGCAGGTAATTGCCGGCCATACCAAAGTATGATGCCAGGTGCCATTTTGTGCCTTTAGGCTCCAAGGTTTTAAAGCTTGATGCACAGCTTTTTCTTGATGCGCGACCTACCGCAAATTCCATAGTCATAAGCGGAATACCAAAAATAGCCAAAAAGAAAAGATATATTAAAACAAAGGCGGCACCGCCATACTGACCTGTAATATAAGGAAACTTCCATACATTACCAATACCAATAGCACAGCCCGCACTGATAAGCAAAAATCCAAGGCGCGAGCCAAATTTTTCTCTAGCCATAAAAAACTCCTTAAAGGTTACTTTTTTAACAATAACAAGTATACCTAAAAGGAGTTTTAATGTCAATTATTTTTTGCCCTTTTTACCTGCAATAACTGTAAATACTGCAAATAAAACTGCACCAACCACTGTGATTATACCTACAAGGGTAAAATTAACATTGCTAAGTCCAGTAATATCAAAATCACCGCTTTCGGCATTTTGAAGGTGGGGGGCAATAAGCAAAATGTCGGTTATAAAGGTTGCCACTGCGAAAAGGGCGCCGATAGCCTTTAAAACAAATGATGTTTTTGTGCCGTTTTTGGCTATTCTGGTAAGTCCTTCACCCTCAAGACCTACCGCACCGCCTATATATGCCGCACCCGCCACAGCAATAAGCAGCTCGGGCAACATATAGGTTGCGTTATAGGCAAGCGAATAAATAAAGGCCTCATTAGTGGGTATTGAAAGACCCGCCCAAACCGTACAGCCGGAAATAACATGAAAAACATACCTTAAAACCGATGCAAGCGCGGTACCGCCAACAAGTGCGGCGGTCTGATTTTTAAACACCTTTTTAAAAATACCGCCAAAACCCGTTACCGTAAAGGCTAAAATGTAATCAAGCAAAACTATTGCCACCGCAGCCGCGGCCGATGTTGCGTAAGAAAGGTTGCTAACCCCCATTAAAAGCTGCAGAAGCGAGTTTGCAAGACCTACCGAAAGACCCCAGCCAATACCGTGTCGGTAGGCTATTAGTATGGTGGGCAGCATACTGCAAAGGGTAATACTGCCGCCATAGGGCAAATCAAGTAGCTTTAAATAACTTAAAACCACCGTCAGGGCCAGCATTATGGCAGACTCTGTAAGAATTTTTGTGAACTTAAAAGATTTTGTTTTTGGCATTTTCATCCATCCTTTTGGGTTTTACCCGTTTATTATGACAAACAAAAAACCGCCCCAAAATATATTGGGGCGGAACCAAAAATGCTTATTTTCGCTGGTGCGAATAAAAAACATCCCTACGTCAGAATTACCTGAATCAGGTTTCAGAGTTGGGTATAAAACCCTCTCAGCCAAGCACCTAAAAAGGTGATTAGCACCCCTTGTTTTGTTGTCAAGGGTATTATAATACCAAAATTTGCCCCTGTCAAGTAAATTTTAAAATCTGATTGCTTTTATATAAAAATTGTTTTATAATAGCCTTATAAAAAGGGGGGTATGCTATGACTAAATGCACCGAAATTGAACGCAGTTTAATAAAAAAATTCCGCAAAAGTATTTGGAACAGGTTTATTGAGGCGGTGCAGGCATATGACCTTATAAGCGAAGGTGACAAAATAGCCGTCTGTATTTCGGGCGGTAAGGATTCCTTTGTTTTGGCCAAGCTTATGCAGGAGCTTAAGCGCCACGGACATACCGAATTTGACCTTGAGTTTATTTGTATGGACCCCGGTTACACCCCCGCAAACCGTAAGAAGATTGAGCAAAACTGCGCCATTATGGAAATACCCGTAAATATTTTTGAAAGCAACATTTTTTCGGCCGTTGAAAACATTGAACAGTCGCCCTGCTACCTTTGTGCCAGAATGCGTAGGGGTCACCTTTATGCCAAGGCTAGGGAGCTGGGCTGTAATAAAATCGCCCTGGGTCACCATTTTAATGATGCCATTGAAACCGCCCTTATGGGTATGCTTTACAGTGGTCAATTTCAAACAATGATGCCAAAGCTGCACAGCACCAATTTTGAGGGTATGGAGCTTATTCGCCCCCTTTACTGCGTTAGGGAGGATGACATCAAAGCCTTTGCCCGCTATAATGACCTGCAGTTTTTAAACTGTGCTTGCCATTTTACCGAAAAGCTTGGCACCACCCCCGATGCCATTGACCGTGAGGCTATTTCAAAAAGGTATAAGTGTAAGGAGCTTATTAAAGAGCTTAAAAAAGAGGACGACCTTATAGATGTAAATATATTCCGCAGTTTTCACAGTGTTAATCTGAATACCATTATTGGGTATAGCAAAAACGGTGAAAAGACCACCTTTTTGGATGAATATGATAAATAACAAAACCGCCCGCAGGGATATTTCCCTACGGGCGGTTTTGCAAAATGAAAGCTATCAGCCAAAACTTTAAATTATTCGGTCTTTGCGTTTTGAATTATCTTTTGCTGAATTGGGGCGGGTGCATCCTCATACCTTGCAAATTCGGTGGTAAAGGTTGCACGACCCTGTGTTATGGAGCGCATAGCGGTTGAAAAATCGCCCATTTCAGCCATAGGCACCTCGGCCATAACCTCCTGCTTGTGACCGTTTAAGGGGTTCATACCAATAACCCTACCGCGGCGTTTGTTAATGTCACCAATAACATCGCCAAGGTTATCATCTGGTACTACCGCTGTAAGTGTGCCAATAGGCTCTAAAATTGTGGGTGATGCGTTTGCAATACCCTCCTTAAAGGCTATGGAAGCGGCGGTTTTAAATGCCATTTCTGATGAATCAACAGGGTGGTATGAGCCATCAACCAAAACGGCCTTAACGCCAACCATTGGGTAGCCTGCCAAAACGCCCTTTTTCATTGATTCCTGAAGACCCTTTTCAACGGCGGGGAAGAAGTTTTTAGGCACCGCACCGCCAAAAATACGCTCTTCAAATACTAAACCTGCATCATCACAGGGTGAAAATTCAATCCAAACATCACCAAACTGACCGTGACCGCCCGATTGCTTTTTATGTCTGCCCTGCACCTTAACCGATTTACGAATGGTCTCACGGTAGGCAACTGCGGGGGTTTTAAGCTCAACCTCAACGCCGAACTTTGCCTTAAGCTTTGAAACTATAACATCCAAATGCTGCTCACCAAGACCCGAAAGTATAGATTCCTTGGTTTCACTATCGGTGCGGTAGGTAACGGTTGGGTCCTCCTCAGCCAGGCGGATAAGACCTGCGGCGATTTTTTCCTCCTCGCCCTTTTTCTTGGGGTAAACCGCCATAGAAAGGGTCGGATTGGGGAAGGGCACCGTTACGGCCTCAACAACCTCACCCGCTGAAAGGGTGTCACCTGTAATAACATTGCCAAGCTTTGATGCACAGCCAATATCACCTGCTGTGATTTGGTCGGCATCCTCCTGCTTGCCTGCCTTTATGTAGCTAAGCTTTGAAAGCTTTTCTTCCTCACCTGTGCGGCTAACCTTAACCTTCATATCGCCCTTAAGGGTGCCTTTAAGCACCTTGAAGTATGAAAGCTTGCCAACAAACGGGTCTGCAATGGTTTTAAATACAACTGCGGTTGCGGCACCGTCGGGTGTGCTGTAAGCAACCTCCATATCCTCACCCTTTTTAACCTTGTAGGGCACATCAGCAGGGGAGGGTAAAATTTCAGCCAAAATATCAAGCATGGGAATAATGCCGTCACCGCTTTGACCAATACCGCTAAATACGGGGCAAATATCGCCATTTAAAATACCCTTTTTAAGGCCGGATAAAATTTCCTCCTCGGTAAATTCTTCACCGCCAAAGTATTTTTCCATAAGGTCCTCATCGGCCGATGCAACGGCTTCAAGCATCATACTGCGCATGGCTTCAATATTTTCATCGGTAGCGGCGGCGCATTCCTTGGCGGTAAGACCGTCAAAGGTATAACCCTTGCCATTTACCAAATTAACATATGATGTAACATGGTCGCCCTCAACAACGGGCACAAAAACAGGGCAAATAACTGCGCCGTAGCGACCTGTAAGTATTGAAACAATGCGGTAAAAATGTGCGTGTGATGAATCCAGCTTTGAAACAAAAAATGCAGTAGCCTTACCCTGCTCGCGGGCAAGCTCAAAGCATTGCTCGGCACCAACCGTAAGACCCGATTTACCCGAAAGCACTATAAGTGCGCTTTCGGCGGCGGTAAGCGCCTCTCTAACTCCTGCGGCAAAATCAAAAAGTCCGGGTGCGTCAAGCAGGTTTATTTTTTTGCCCTGCCACTCAAGGGGATAAACTGCAGTAATAACAGAAGTACCGCGCTTTTTCTCCTCTGCGTCATAGTCCATAGTAGTGGTGCCGTCGGCAGTTTTGCCAATACGGTCGGTACCGCCTGCGGCAAAAATCATAGCGTCTGCCACTGTGGTTTTGCCCGAACCCGCATGACCGAGTAAAGCAAGGTTTTTAATAAGTTCTGTTTGATACTGTTTCATTTTGAAACGCCCCTTTGCTAAAAATTATTTTAAAGATTTGACAAAAATTACAAAAAGCTTTGCCAAAACAACAGTTTTCGTCAGTTTTTATTGGGTGAAGTACCCTTTTTACGCATCAGAAAAGGTGTTATAGATAAAGTATATCACACCCTTTTGTGATTTTCAACCAATTTTAACTAAAAAATTTAATATTTTTTGTTTAAGATATATTGAAAAGTATATAATTGACCACAAATTTTATAAATTGCCCCTAAAAATAAAAAAATCGCCCCGGGGCGATAACATAAAAAGGCATAAAAAATGAAATAACCCTTGACCGATGTTTCTTTACACATCTCATACAGGTCAAGGGTTATTTCTGGTTACTCTTAGTATCCAGCATCTTTTTTTGTACCTCTCTTTCTTAAATTGGTGCCTTCCTTGTTGCGGTCAATTTAGTAACACATTTTTAACACCCTTTAGGTACCCGTAAAGCGAGCTTCTTTGATGTTATTTCCGCCGAAGGCTTATTTTTTCACCCTCCCACTTAAGTTTAAGGTTTAAGACTTTTTAGTTTACCTACTGCTGCTACCTTTGGTAAAATTAAAATATATTATAAAATCTTTTTGTTAGGAAGACAAAACCCTAAATGATAAGTTTGTTTAGTCTTTAACCTTATTTTAAGTCTTTGGGCATTGCAGGTATCTTACCTGTACATTGGAATCACCTTTTCCCTTTCTGTGTCTATAATATAACATATTTTTTGCGCCATTTCAATAGACAAATTTGTACAAATTTACTAGTTAAACTTATGCAAAATATAGAAACGTGTGGACAATGCACAAAAACTATTGACAAGGCATAGGTTTTTTGTTATACTAAATATGTTGGGGCTTACAGCAAACCGCTGTAAGCCCCTGTTTTTTGCTTATTTTTCGGGTGGCAGGCAGGCTACAATGGTTAAGCCTTCTGCCGCTTTAATTTTTGTTTCATTTGCGCTAAATGGTAAAAAGAAATAATCACCCTGCTTTAACTCGGTTTTTTTACCGTTACAATAAACTGCACCACTGCCACTTGTTACAACATAAACGGCAGGCTTATGGGTAAGGGTAAGCTCGGCCTTTTTAAGCGTATAGCGCTTAACACCAAAACAGTCGGTATGTTGTTTGGTTATAAGGTCCTCTGATAAAACACCCTTTTCATCGGCGGTAATAATTGGCGTTACTCTGCCCATATCAATAGATTTTTCACCGTAATACGAAAAATCAAAAACATCTATGGCGGTGTCGGGGTCTAACCCCAAATACATTTCATTGGCATCTAAAAGGTAGTCGCCGCAGTAGTATTCGGGCTGAATTGTAAAGTCGGTTGGCTCTTGAATCTCTAAAATAAGGCAACCAACACCAATTGCGTGTGCCATTTTTGCAGGCACAAAGAAAACATCCCCGGCTTTTACGGGTATGCGGTTTAAAAGGCGCTCCATTGCGGATTTATCGGTTTTGCTTTGCTCCACCGCCGCCTTTAACTGCTTTGCATCATATTCCTTATTAAAGCCAAAATAAATGGCGGCATCGGGTCGGGTGGCAAGCACTATCCAGGATTCAGCCTTGCCATATTCACTGTTAAGGTGTTTTTTTGAATATTCTTTATTAGGGTGTGCTTGTACAGGCAGACGAACGGCGCTATCCAAAACCTTGGTAAGCACTCCAAATTCATTGCGGCTGCCAAGCAGTTCGGACCTGTTGTTTTCAAGTAGTTCATCAAAATAAATGTCGCTGCCCTTTATTTTTGAAACGCCCTCTTTAGGGCCTTTTGATATTTTATTAAGGGCCTTTACCGATGATGCCACCCATTCCTCCGGCTCAAAGCCGTCTACCGAATTATCACCAAAAAAATCGGCAAACAGTGCGCCGCCTGTGTAAACGCGACCAACTCTGTTTTGTTCAAAAAATATAGGTGCGGTTAAAATACTTTTATCCATAACTTTTCACTCTATTCATATTTAATAAGCTTAGCGGCTTCATTTATAGTGGCAAACCTACCTTTCGCCACCAATGAGTATAGTGCGGCGCCAAAGGCGGCCTCCTCCTTATGGGCGGGTATTTGCATTTTTATATTAAATGCTGCTTCAAACTTTTTGCAAAGCGCTTTGTTATTTCTTATTCCGTTGCCTGAACCTACAATATACTTTGGTGTGCCAAGTGCAAAGGGCTTAAGAGCTTTAAACATTTCATAAAGTTCATTTACCATACCCTGCATAAAGCCGTGGCAAAGGGCGGCGGTGGTAAGATTATTTACCGAAATGTTTTCAATACTGCCCCTTTTTTGCGGGTTTAATCGGGTGCCGCTAAAAAGTGTGGTAATATTAAGCGGCTCATTTTCGGGGGTGTAGTTTTCGGTAAGTCTATCCATAGCGGGGTAGGCGCTTTTTATTTCAACCCCTGCAATATCCTTAACTACACTGCGTAAAAACTGTTCTAAAATGCTGTAAGACCTGCCCCCGCAAAGTGAGGACCCGGCTAAAATATAGCTGTCATTTATCAGTGGGCGGCAGTCTAAATTTGTGTCTTTTGGTATGCCCCCTGCAAGGCAGGATATTTGACTGCCTGTACCAACATTTATAAGCAGACTTTCTTCGGGGTTTTTAACAGCCCCTAAAAAACTTGCCTGATTATCACCAATCGCCACCGAAACGGGTATACCTTTAAAATGACCCATAAGACTATAGTCACTGCAAACGGCGGGGAATAGGTCAAAGTTCAACCCAAGTAAGGCTATTGCGCCTTTATCATAGCACTTATTTTTAATATCAAAAAGACCAAGACTTGCGGCATCGGACGGGTGAAGCTTTGGTGCGGTTTTACCGCAAAGGGTCATAGCCGCCAAATCATGTATGGTGCAAAAGCAGGCGGCATCACTTGGTACCAAGCCGTTTATCATATCATAAAAATAGGTAACTGCGCCATAACCCGTTGCCAGCGGATAGCCTGTTTTTTGGCTCATAAATTCGGCGTAGGTAAGACCATCTTTATATGGCAAATCGCCACGACCGTCCTGCCAAATTTTAAGCTCACTTATAGGCTGACCCATTTTATTAAGGTAAACAATGCCGTGCATTTGACCCGTAATACCTATTGATGCAATAGGCTTATTTTGGGACAAAAGCTCATCCAATACCGAGCTTAAAATCTCCATAAGTCTTATGGGATTTTGCAGTTTTTCGGCGGGATTTTCGGTTTTTATAAAACTGTCGTTGGGTAGGGTGCGTGAAAGCTCCACCCTGCCGCTAACCAAATTTATAAGTATACCGCAAACCGAAGTTGTGCCAATATCCAAACCAATAGAATACATATTTTTACCTCTTTTATATAGTGGTAGATGCAAGGTCAAGCCTTTTAATAATATCCTGCTGAATTTCGGGTGAAAGGTCTAAAAAGTTTACAAAGGTGCCGTGTATACGCATAATGTAAACCCCAGACGGAGCATATTTTTTAGGCTCGGCCAAGACCTTACGCAGGGTTTCGGGAGTGGTTACATTTACATATAGGTAAAAGGGTGAAATTCTGCCCTTCATAGCATCGTTAAAGAAAAGCGGCTTTACAATGCGGGTGGCAAAATCGGCACCCTTACCTTGGTTATCAGGGGCTGTGAAAAATTTAGGGTCAACACCAAGGTGAGATGCATAACCGCCCCCCATTTTTTCAAAGGGCAGGTGCATATTTGAAAGCATTCTAAAGCCCATACCGCCGCTTGCCTCACCGTAAAGGGGGTCAACGCCGTAGTTAAGCTGCTCCCTGGCTACTCTGCCGTCGGGTGTGGCGGCAACCCAGTAGCCATAGGTAAGGTGGGTGGTGGGGCTTGCCCAGTCAGCCCTGAAGGGGTTGCCAAGGTAGTTTTTGTGTGATGATACCATGTCAGAAATCTTGGCTGCAATTTCGGCAGCTTCATTATCAACTTCGGGGATGTTGTTACCAAATTTAGGCGCCGATTTTAAAAATGAGTGTAGCTCCTCATAGCCTTCAAAATTGTTTTTAAGTGCGTTTATAAGGTTTTCGGCATCCTCAGGGCGCTCGGTCAGCAGTTTATCAATAGCTATGAATGAATCGGCCATAACGCTTAGTCCGTGAATAAGACAGCCGCTACCGTTGTATTTGGTGCCTTGGTTAAGGGTGTCGCGCATATCATAACCGCTTTGAGTACCACCCATAAAGCCACTTAAAAATGGTACGGGCAGTTCGGCAACCGCCCTTGATGCGCCGTTGGCGGCATCACACATTTTATCAATGTACTTTTCAAGGGTGGTGTAGAAAATCTCACGAATATTTTTAAGCAGAGTAAGGGCGTCAGGGGTGTCCTGCTTTTCAATCTCTTTGCCGGTTATCATTGAATAGCCACCGTTAAGGCAAAGCTCTAAAACCTTTGGGCAGTTAAGCCAGCTGTTGGTGGTATTGCCGTTATCCTTGCCCATAATAAGCGGCTCTTGACATCCCGCTACCGAATAATCGGCAAGGTCGGCTTCATCCACGCCGCGCGCTTTAAGAATTTCAAAAACCGAATCATCGTTAAAAAGTGACGGTGTAAGCACACCGGGGGAGAAGAAGAATCTGCCAAGCTCTTTATAAAGTATATCGGGTGAATTTTTATGTAATTTTACCGACAAAATTGGCTGGGGCAGGTTCATATCAAAATAGGCGTCCATAAGGGCAAAGGATGTATCATTGGTAAGGTCGTTGCCATCGGTATCCCTGCCCGATATAAGCAGGTTTTGTGAAATTGCCCAACTGCGGTCGCCAACATTAAAGAAAACAAGAAAATGTTTAAGAAGTGCGGCGGCCTGTTCACGATTTTCATTGCTCATTTGACGGTAGGGCTCAAAAATGCGGTCGGCATTACCCACTGAAAATGCAAATGGGTTGGGCGCCTGTTCAAGGCACATAACCTGCCAAAGCAGCATATAGCTTTGAATTGCTTCATAAAGGCTTTCGGCAGGGTGACCCGGCACCTTACGCAGGGTTTTTTCTAATTTTAAAAATTTATCCTTTTGTTCACCCTTGGCGGTTGCGGCCTTTTTGGCGGCAATATCGGCATAACGACCCGCCAGCATAATTGTGGCCTCAAGGGTAAGCTTGATGGCGGCAAAATTATCCTTTTTAAGGGCATCATTTTCTGCTGATATTTTTTCATCAAGGGTGCTTATAATATTTTTTAGTCCGTATTTTAAAGCGGGGCGAAAATCGGGTATAATATGACCCGTTACCTGCTCAATAAAAAAGGCAACCTCTTCGGTATAATTTTCATAAGCGTCATAAACGGCGCTTAACTTTTTAACATATTCACTGTTTTTTGCAAATTCGCGTACGCGGTTAATTCTGTCCACAGTAAATTCATCATTCGGCTCAATATCATTATAAACTGCGGTGGGGTCGCAGTAGCCTGAAAAGGTTTCAACCTTAAAGGCGGGGTTAATAAGTGCGTAACTGCGGGCAAAGGCATCTGACTGGCTACCTGCAAAAACGGCATTGTCACTAATGGTAAGCGGCAGTTCGGTTAAAATCGCAGTAAGCTCCCTTGCAGCGCGCATTTCCTTTGAAAGGTTTTTAAATTCATCCTGCTTATTGCAAACGATTTCTCTTGCCAAAAACCATCCGTCAACGCGGGTTTTAGCCCTTTCCTCTTTAAAAAGGTCTTTTGCCATTTGGGTTATTTTTTTTGAATTTAAAATGTTATGCATAGGGTATCCCTTTCCTTTAAGTATTTATAATATTGATTTGGTTTGATTTAAGTGTTTCCTTTAACCTAATTACCTGCTCATCTGTTACAAAGGCGTTTTGCATTTTGTAATCAAGACCAAGCTTTTTCCATTTATCCTTGCCGTATTCGTGATATTTTAAAATCTCAACCTTAAGATTTTTAGCATTTGCGGTTTTCAAAAATTCGGCAAAATCAAGCGGGCAGTCATCATTGAAACCGCCTATAAGCGGTATGCGTACCAGAGTATCAATTCCATAATTTTTGGCGGCTAAAATGTTTTGCTTAATAGTTTCATTACCTATGCCTGTTATTTGCTTTAGTTTGATACTGTCGGGGTGCTTAAAATCAATTATAAGGTGGTCTAAAAATTCAAAAAGCTGTGGCAAATCGGGTGATGTGCCATTGGTTTCAATGCAGGTGTTAATGTTAGCCCCTTTTAACATTTTAAGTAGTGCCAAAAGCGGCTTTGGTTGAAGCGTGGCCTCGCCACCCGTAAAGGTAACGCCGCCGCCCTCAAAAAACATAGGGGACGAGCTTAAAATTTCATTGTAAATATCCTTGATGGGGTAGGGGGGCTCACTTCCGCTAGGCTTCATACCCTCCGGGTTGGAGCACCACGGGCAGTGCATATTGCAACCGCTTAGGTGGTAAACCAGTCTGTTGCCGGGTCCGTCCTGCGAATAATTAAAGCCCTTGCCAAATATTTTAAGCTGCAAAAAATCACCCCTTTTTATAAATAGTTTTAAGCGTGAACTAATTACACCTTTATTATGCAACAATTATTTTAAAAAAGCAATAGTTTTTTAAAAAATGCAGCTAAATTTTGTTGACCAAAGCAAAAATAAATAGTATACTTGTTTAAAAGAAAGGGTGGTGAGCCGTTATGAAAAGCAGTCCGCTTAATGTGGCAGAGCTTAAAAATATAAACCGACACATAATTTTAGAAAAGCTAAGACTTTGTCCCCTTAGCCGCGCCGAGCTTAGCGTAAAAACGGGGCTGGCAAAGTCATCTGTTACCACCCTTACTAATCAAATGATTGACGAAGGTCTGCTTTTTGAGGTTGGACTTGCTGAAAAAAGCAATAAAGCAGGTCGCACCCGTATGCTGCTTGGTATTAACGGCGATTTTGGATATGTTATTGGTATAAATCTGCACCGCACAAAAATATCAATTTCTGCCACCAATATAGTGGGTAAGATTTTATTTGAAGAAATTAAACCCACCAGTGAGTTTAAAAATACAAGTGCAGCCTTTGATTATATTAAAGGGCAAATTTCACACCAAATTAAAAATGCAGGGCTTGACCGTAAAAAGCTGCTTGGTATAGGTGTTTCGGCACCCGGTCCGCTGGACTGCGAAAAGGGTATTATTTTAACACCGCCCAATTTTAAGCTTTTTAATAATTTTAAAATTGCCGATGAATTAAAGGCGGTTTTTGACTGCCCTGTTTTTTTAGAAAATGAGGCCGTTACATTAGCTTTATATGAGCATTACTGCGTTGAGGAGCAAACCAACAACACCCTTTTTGTAACCGTTTCAAACGGTATAGGCGGCGCACTTATAAAAAATGGTGAGGTTTATAGGGGCTCACACGGTATTTCGGGTGAGCTTGGTCACATAACGGTTGACCCAAACGGTGAAAAATGCGCCTGCGGTAACAGGGGCTGTTTAGAGCAGTACGCAACCCTTGATGCACTAAAAAGAAGGTTTGGCTTTGTGGGTTATGAGGAAATGATAAATGGTGCCATCGCAGGGGAGGAAAAGCCACTTTTGGCAATGGAGTTTTTAATAAAGACCCTTGGTGCCGCCCTTGTATGCGCCGTTAACCTGTTTGATTTGGATAAAATCATAATAAGCGGCGAATTTGACTATAAGGCCGATTGGCTTACCGCAAGACTTTTGGAGTATATAAAGTCCCATTCGGTAATATGCAGTATGCATTCGGTGGAGGTTTTACCATCGGGGCAAAGGGGTTTTACGGCGCATCTTGCCGCCACACTGCCTGCCCTTAATGGATTTTTCAAAAAAAGTTTAAATTTTGACTTCAAATAAAAACAAAAGGCTTGACTTTAATACCTATAAAATATATAATAATTTTGTAATGATTTTGCACAAAAAGTGTGTATCCGCAATATAAAAATTATTGAAATTAACAACATTTGGCAAAATCAAAAATCCCGCAGGCGCGGTTAAGATATTTTAGAAAGAGGTATTTTTTATGGCAAAAAAGACCCCCGCTTTAGATGCAAAGGGTCATCGCAAATTTGGTATGCGCGATAAATTTGCATACGCCGCAGGTGATTTTGGTTGCAATATGAGTTTTGCACTAAAAGGCACCGTTCAAACCTTCTGGTTGGTTTATATGATGATGGAAACCGGCCTGCTTTCAATTTTACTGCTTCTTGTTCAAATTTGGGATGCAGTTAACGATCCGCTGATTGGTTCAATGATTGACAATGATCACAGAAAGTATAAATTAGGCAAGTATAAAACCTACATATTTGTTGGTGCGTGTGGCCTGTTGGTAGGCGGCGCCGCAGTATTTTTACCCTTCCCCAATGCTGCTGTATGGGTTAAGGCTGTTTTATTTGTTGTAGGTTATATTATTTGGGATGCATTTTATACCATTGCAAATGTGCCTTATGGCTCAATGCTTTCTTTGGTTACCGAAGATAACGCAGAGCGTGCACAGCTTTCAACCTGGCGTTCGGTTGGCTCAATGGTTGGCGGTATGATTCCAGGTATGATTCTTCCTATGCTTATTTGGCAAAAGGTTAAGTTTGATGGAACTACCGATTTTCTTAACAAAATTGAAATTCCTGAAGGTTTTGCAAAGGAGCAATTCCTTGTTAACCCCAATACAGGCAAAGCCTATGAAATGGGCGAAGCTGTTTTAAGTCCTGCAACCGGCAAACAGGTTGAAATACTGCTTGGTGACCGTGTATTCTGGACTGCACTTATAATGGGTATTTTGGGCTTTATAGCCTTCATGTTTATGATTAAGTTTATCACCGTTCGTGTTAATGAAAATTCTGTAAAGGCCAGCGAAGGTGAAAAGATTAACATCATTAAATCCTTTGGCACATTCATGAAAAACAGACCTGCCGTTGGTGCAACCGTTGCTGCTATGGGTATGTTCCTTGGTATGCAGTCGGCTACCACAGCAAATGCGATTATGTTTGCTACTTATTTTGGTCAGGCATCAATGTCTGGTGTTGTTCAGATAATAGGCTTCTTACCAATGTTTATATTTATGCCGTTTGTTAAAAAGATAGTAAATAAATTCGGCAAAAAAGAAGCCAGCGTATTTGGTACCATTGTATCACTTGTTGGTGGCGCTATAATGCTTATATTCCCATTAGTACCCTTCCAATATGCATTGCCTGTTTATATGATAGGCTTGGTTGTTTTTGGAATTGGTATGGGCGTATACACCTGCGTTTCTTGGGCTATGATGGGTGACGCTATTGACTATAATGAATGGAAATATGGTCGCCGTGAAGAGGGAACTGTTTATTCATTACATTCTTTCTTCCGTAAGTTAGCACAGGGTGTAGGTCCTTCTATCGTGTTGTTGGTTATGGGCGCCCTCGGTTATGTTGAAAACTTGGGCACTATTGGTCAAAGCGCTGAAACCGCACTTAATATGTGCTGGCTTGTTGCAGGCCTATATCTTTTAAGTGCAGTTTTACAGTTCATTGGTCTTGCCGTTATCTATAATCTTGATAAAAAGACAGTTGCAAAGATGAATGAGGAGCTTGGTCGTAACGAAGCAGAGGCAAAAGAGCCTGTTAGCGTAGTAGAATAACAAATATTTTAGGCAGAACTAAAACTAAATAAAGCCCTGCCGTTTTAGGCGGGGCTTAAAGTTTAAAATTTGTTTATACCTTTTGTTTAAAAATAGTGTATAATTAACCTACAACACCTTTTGGAGGAAAAATATGAGAAAAGTTATAAACCTTAACAGCAAATGGGCTTTTTCAAAACTTGCAACCGAGTTGCCCACCGAAATTAACAATAAGTGGGATTTTGTAAACCTGCCCCACTGTTGGAATGCTATTGACGGTCAGGACGGCGATAATGATTATTTCCGCGGCACCGCATATTATGCTAAAACCATTAAAAAGGCAGAACTTCCCGAAGCCGAGCAGTATTATTTAGAAATCCAGGGCGCAAATTCATCGGCCGACGTTTATTTAAACGGCCAAAAGCTTGCCCACCACGACGGCGGTTATTCAACCTGGCGTGTAAATCTTACCGACTCATTAGAGGCCGTAAACCTTTTGGTAATTGCGGTTGATAACTCGGCCAATGAAACCGTTTATCCCCAAATGGCCGACTTTACTTTCTATGGCGGTATTTACCGTGATGTTAATATCATTGCAGTGGATGACAGCCACTTTGATTTAGATTATCACGGCGGTCCCGGTCTTGCCGTTACACCTGAGGTTGAGGGTAAAAACGCCAAGGTTAAGGTTGAGGCCTATGTAACCAATCTTAAGGCAGGTCAAACCC